>JAAZLQ010000106.1 GCA_012799255.1 Bacillota bacterium | reverse complement strand
TTAAAGATGTCATAGAATGTCACATTCGATCTGTGATATTGTGTAAAGTGAACAGAGAGCCGGGGAAAATCTCCGGCTTTTTTGTTGCACGAATTAGGTTTTAATGGGGAAGTCCGCTGCGTGCATTGCGGGGCCAGCTGGTAGTGCGGCGGGCCAATGCGTATGATTGTAGCAGGGGTGGGAGCGAGTAGCGGATGGCTAAAGAGTGGGCGAAAGCCTTTTACAAATCGGCGGCCTGGCAGAAATGCAGGGCAGCATATATAGCTGAGCGGGTAGCGCTTGATGGCGGGCTGTGTGAAGAGTGCCAAGAGCAGTTGGGGCATATAGTCCACCATAAGATTCTACTGACTCCGGCAAACATAACTGATCCTGATGTAGCATTAAACCATGAGCATCTGAAGTATGTCTGTAAGCGCTGTCACGATTATGAGGAGGCGCACTTTGTTAACAAGGATGACTGCAGATGCAGGTTTGATGCATCGGGGCAGCCGGTGGAGGTAGCCCCCCCCATTTTGAAATATCCGTAGGCCCTACAGGGACCGGGCAGGGGACCTCGGAATAATACACAGGTAATTTTGCAGTCTCCCCTCCCTTAAAAAACCTGCCATATTTAAAAGCTTATACGAGGAGGTGAAAGCAGTTGGAAAAAACTAAACGAATTAAGAAGGAAGAGAACAGACTTAAGAAAATTTACAAAAATTTAGAGGGGCAAAAAAAACAAACAGTCGAGGGCCTGATCCAAAGAGCTGCTTTCATGCGTGCCACCTTGGAAGATTTTGAAATAGACCTGGATGAGAATGGTTTTGTCGAAATGTTCCAGCAAGGGAAGGACCAGGACCCCTACGAACGTAAGCGGCCAGTGGCTGATTTATATAACACCATGAACACCAGCTACCAGAAAATCATAAAACAGCTCACTGACTTACTGCCTAAAGACGAGCCGAAGCCTGAGGATGATGGCTTTGATGCATTTGTAGGTGGTCGGGAAGATGATTAAATACCCGCTAGACTATAACCCTATCCTTGAATACTGGGCGAAGATACAGAGCGGTGAAGAAGTAGTCAGTGAGAAGGTTAGAAAGACATACCAGAAGATTGTCTATGATCTAACCGACAATACCAGTGAATATTACTACAGCCCCAAGCGAGCCAACCATGTTATAGAGTTCATCGAAAACTATTGCAAGCATTCCAAGGGTAAAGAGGGCGGTAAGCCGGTCATCCTAGAACTCTGGGAAAAAGCCTTACTGGCCACCGTCTTTGGTTTTATAGATATCACCGGGTGCCGGAAGTATCGGGAAGCTGTTCTGATCGTCGGAAAGAAAAACGGTAAATCGCTAATAGCCTCAGCAGTGGGGCTTTATTTATTAGTGGGTGATAATGAGCCTGGCCCAGAGGTTTATGCAGTAGCCACCAAGCGGGACCAGGCGAAAATTATTTGGAGTGAAGCAAAGCGCATGGTAAAGAAATCACCAGCGCTGCGAAAAAGAATCAAGCCCCTGGTGGCTGAGCTGGTCAGCGACTTCAACGATGGCACATATAAGCCACTGGCCAGTGATAGCGACACTCTGGACGGCCTGAATGTCCACGGTGTTCTGATGGATGAGATACACCAGTGGAAACAAGGCAAAGCACTGTATGATATCATGGCTGACGGTACCACTGCCCGGGAACAGCCCCTGGTGTTTATAACCTCCACAGCTGGTACCATCCGGGAAGATATATATGACCAGAAGTACGAGGAAGCCGAAAGAGTAATCAATGGCTACTTCGACGAGAACGGCTATAAAGACGAACACTTTATAGCCTTTATTTATGAACTTGACAACCGTAAAGAGTGGACAGACCCAGCTTGTTGGAAGAAAGCAAATCCGGGGCTGGGAACTATTAAAAGTCTGGAACAGTTAGCGGCGAAGGTCAGGAAAGCCCAAGCCAATCCTGCGCTGGTTAAAAACCTTGTCTGCAAAGAGTTTAATATTCGGGAGACCAGCTCCGAGGCCTGGCTGTCGTTTGAACAGTTGAACAATACCGATACTTTTGACCTGGCGGAATTACGGCCCAGGTACGGGATCGGCGGCGCTGACCTATCAAGTACAACCGACCTGACTGCGGCAGCCGTTATTTTTATGGTGCCAGGGGACCGGCACATATACGCTTTGGGTATGTACTGGATAGCTGAGGAGTTAGTAGAGCAGAGGGTCAAGGAAGATAAGATTCCCTATGACCTTTGGATTGAACAAGGCCTGGTCAGGACATGCCCGGGCAACAAGGTTCATGCCAAGTATGTAACCGAGTGGTTTCTGGAAGTACAGAATGAACTCGATATTTATATCCCATGGGTAGGTTATGATAGCTGGTCAGCTACCTACTGGGTTGAGGAAATGAGAGGGACCTTTGGAAAAGAATCTATGATTCCGGTTATCCAAGGTAAGAAAACTTTATCCAGTCCTATGCAGCAGCTGGGCGTTGACTTAGAAAGCAAACTTGTAAATTACAACAATAACCCCATCACAAAGTGGTGCTTGGCGAATACAGCGATTGAGGAGGATAAAAACGGCAATATACAGCCATGCAAGACCTCGAAAAGAACTAAGCGCATTGACGGTACCGCAGCCTTGTTAAATGCCTATGTGGTGTTACAGGATAGGCTGGATGAGTACCAAAGCCTGATTTAAGGGGGTGAATTCCATAGGATTGTTTGACCGATTAAGGAACCGAGAACCTACACAACAAACTAAATATCAATTTGTGACTGAGCGTGGCAATGGCTTCTACGCCTGGAACGGCAAGATTTATCAGTCCGATATCGTCCGGGCGGCTATGCGGCCTAAAGTAAAGGCTATAGGGAAGCTGGTGGCAAAGCATGTGCGGCAGACCATCCAGAAAGACGGCAGCCGAAAGCTAGAAGTCAATCCGGAGCCCTACATCAGATTTCTACTAGAAGAGCCGAATCCATACATGACCGGGCAGAAGCTGCAGGAGAAGCTGGCTTCTCAGCTAGTCCTGAATAATAACGCCTTTGCTCTGATTATCAGGGATGAATTCGGGTACCCAGCAGAAATTTATCCTATCCCGGCTGTATCAGCAGAAGCGATCTACAATAGGCAGTATGTGCTGTATCTAAAATTCGTATTTGCGAACGGGAAAATATACACTTTCCCCTATGCTGATATAATCCACCTGAGACAGGACTTTAACAACAACGATATTTTTGGAGACCCGATAGCCCCGGCCCTGGCCCCACTGATGGAGATAGTCACCACTACCGACCAGGGCATAGTCAAAGCTATTAAAAATGGTGGGATCATTCGGTGGCTGCTTAAGTTTACCTCGACAATGCGCCCCGAGGATCTGAAAGACC
>JAAZLQ010000058.1 GCA_012799255.1 Bacillota bacterium | reverse complement strand
CAGGATAGGCGGCAGCATTTAAGTCCCGTTCGATTCCTTTGGCAATTAAGCTAGCTAAAAGCTCATGCTTGGTGCGTTCTGCAACTGGCATTCTGCTTATTTCTTCAGGAAGATCATGATAAACCCACACTGTTGTGGCGCCTACCCGTTTCGGACCCCATAGGTCATGAATCACCGTATCTCCAATATGCAAATGACGCCCGGGAAAAGCTTGTTGAGGCTTTTGGAAGAACTCTGGATGTGGCTTGGCCTGTCCGATTAGTTCTGGTGTAAAAACCTTTTCAAAGAACTGGGCAATCCCTAGACTCTCTAAAACGGGCAGTTGATATTTTAGAAAACCATTTGTTAAAACCACCAGGGTAAAACCCCTATACTTTAGTTCTTCTAAAGTCTCATGTACATGTGGATAGGCATAAATATGATCCGGCGTGCAAAACTGCCTCACTAACCCTGCCACATCGATCTGCTTGTCATAGCCGAGCTCCTTGCCCACGACCGCGACAATTCCATCCCAGTCGTAGGCTCCCACAAAATCTCCCCGATCCATGCGCTCCTTCGCTTCCTGAATGATCTTCGCCATAATCTCTTTATGAGAGAGCCCACTTATCTTGCCAAACTCTTTAGTTACAGTAGGAAACACCCCGGTTGAAAACGGGTTTTTCATCAAGACGCCATCTAAATCAAAAGTCAGTAACATACAACAACCCTTTCTTGGATAACTAATGCTTTTGCTCCTTGGCCTGTTAGCCTTTTAGTGCCCCTACTGTAATTCCCCTCAGGAAGTACCGTTGGAACATAAAGAAGATAATAATCATGGGTATCGCGGCATAGGTTGCCCCTGCCATTAATAGTCCGTACTGCATGGGAAGCTCCTCTTGCAAAAGGGCCATTCCCACCGGTAAGGTGCGCATGCCTGCAGAGTTGGTTACAATTAAGGGCCACAAAAACTCATTCCATTGACCCATAAATGTGAAGATACCTAGAACCGCCAAACCCGGTTTGGCTAGCGGCAAAATTACCAGAGAAAATGTTTGCCACTCGCTGCAGCCATCAATAATCGCCGCCTCAATCAAATCCGATGGCAAGGTAGAGATAAACTGCTTCATCAAAAACACCCCGAAGGGCCCTGCAATAGCCGGAAGAATCAAACCCCAGTAAGTGTTTAATAAGTTCAACTCACTCATGATCAAAAACAAGGGCACAAGTGTCACTTGTCCCGGAACCATCATGGAGGCGATGTATAAGTAAAACAGGAACGTACCACCTGGAAACTCCTTTTTGGCAAAGGCATAACCTGCCATGGCACTAGTGATGGTTTGAATACCGGTAACAGTTAGGGCCACAAACAGACTATTGGTGGTCCACCGCCACACACTGGGCCGCTCAAAGAAGCGTTTAAAGTTGAGTAATGTGGGGTTTTTCGGAAACCACTCTGGCGGGAAAGTAACTGTTAAAGTTGGTTGCTGCAAGGCTGTTACCACCATCCAATACAAGGGTAGTAGTGCTACTGCAGCCGCGATAAATAACAACACAAAAGCTATATAGTGACCAAGACGTGTCTTTTTTCCTTCAACTAACATCTCTTCCCCCCCTTTTAGTACTCAACTTCTTGCCCAAGCCATTTGAACTGGACAATGGCAAAGATGGCAGTAATCACAAAGAGCACCATCGCCATGGCTGAAGCGGGTCCAAACTGGAACTGCTTGAAGGCGGTATCATAGATCATATAGACAATCGTGGTGGTGGAAAACTGCGGTCCACCTTGGGTCATCAGGTAGATATTGGTGAAAACCTGAAAGGAGTTGATCGTCCCGGTTACTACCAGGTAGAGCAAGGTAGGACGTAATAAGGGTAGTGTAATCCGGAAATAGGTTTGCACCGGACGGGCCCCATCAAGTTCGGCAGCTTCATAAAGATGGGCTGGAATCCCATTCATAGCTGCTGAAATCAACACGATTGATGATCCACCACCCATTACTACCTGCATAAAAATCAGGGCAGGCATGGCGGTAAGAGTGTTACCCAGCCAAGCGACTGGGTCAAATCCGAAGAGACCTGTAACATAATTGAGCAAACCAAAGGGAGGATTGTAAATCCAGAGCCAGATCATGGACAAAATAACCGCGGAAGTGACATGGGGTAAATAAAAGGCTCCCTTAAAAAATGTCTGTAATGGTTTGCGGAAAGGAAAAATCAAGGCGGAAATAAGTAGCGCCTTGCCTAGCCACAAGGGAACTACTCCCAATGTGTAATAGACGGTGTTGCCTAGCGCTTTCCAAAACAGCGAGTTGGCGAAAACGCCCCGATAATTGGCCAAACCCACAAATTCAATTCCCCACCATTGATAATCCAACAAAGATAGTACCATTGACCAGCCCACCGGCAAGAGAAAGAAAGCGGCGAAGATGGCAAAGTTAGGCAGTATAAAAAAATAACTCCAGCGTGCTTTATAGAGTTTTTTCCCAAACTGAGCTAGTGCAGCCACAAGAACACTCCTTCCAAAAGGGGGAAGTCTGAGTAGACTTCCCCGTTAACTTTCCTTACTTCCCAAAGATCACCCGGTTTGCCTCACGGACAAAATCATCAAGTGCCTGTTGAGGAGTTTTTGTGCGGGCAAAGGCGGCCTCAAACATGGCTTGCAAATAAGGTTCTGCTGGCGAGAAGTTCACATCTGAACTACCAAAGTACGGAACACCATTTTCGATGGCATTCATGTAAACACTAATCTCATCAGCGAATTTGCTATCCTGGTAAATTACATCATTGACCGATTTGCGAGCGGTTACGTACAACAAGGTCTCTAAAGCTGCCGTGTTTTCGAAGTTGGTCAGGAAGTTGGCAAATTCCATTACCTTTTGCTTCTTAGCTTCGTCTGTTTGACGGAAGACGATAAATCCACCACTGGTATGGTGGGCAGCTTGCCCGATTTCAGGGAAGTGTGGATATGGGGCAATATGCACGTCAAAGGCGTTTTGGAGCTGTCCCTCGTTGACGTAGCGGTCTATGCGCCCGATCTCATATGGTCCACCATAACCAATGGCGGTCCGTCCTTGGTGGAACAAGCCGATCACATCGTAAATGCCCATACCTTCAGCACCACGGGGGGCAATCTCGTATTCATAGATTGCATCCACCATAAACTGCAGACCTGCTACTCCTTCTGGACTATTGAGGATGATTTCGGTCTCGTCCTCATTAAACATCCGGGCGCCAAAGACATGGAGCCAGGCAGTACAGTTCAGAGCATCGGAGGCGGCAAAAGAAATGGCAAAGTGGTCGTTGACGCCATCGCCATCCGAGTCATAAGAGAGCTTCTTGGCAGCTTCTAAGAACTCATCAAAGGTCCAGGATCTAGTGGGTAGTGCTGGTAACTCAACGCCCCGCTCAGCGAAAATGGCGGGATTTAAGAGCATGGCATTCCCCATACCATTATTGGAGTTGTTCCAGGGGAAGATATAGTGTTTACCGCCAATATGGCCTTTTTCTAGGGTGTAGTCGTACCAGTCAGCAATATCCTCAGGAGCTAAGTAATCATCAATTGGTTCGAGGAGCCCCCGTTCTGCCCACTCTTTCCGGAAGACTAAGTCTTTCATTACATCTGGGGTACGACGTGCAAGGATTGCCGCAGAGATTTTCTCCTCAAATCCTGCATTGGTCACAACCTCATAGATAACCTCAACGTCGGGATTAAGGCGCATAAATTCTTCACTGGCCCATTTCGGAAAATCCTCAGCAGTGGGTGCCTGGGATGGGTCCATTCCAGGTGGCGCGATCCGCCAAGGATTGGTCCACCAAGTAATGGTAATCTTTGCCAGCGAGGTGCTGGCTGCACCCATAACTAAGAGTAACGCTACTAACAGTATCCATCCGGCCTTACGTCTTATCATACTCTCTCCTCCAATCGAGTTTGGGTGTTCCCAAAGAGACTTTTGTTGTTCCAGACAGCAACTTTTGCGCAACTTTCACCCCCCAATTTAGTTCCATGTAAAGGCTTACCTTAGATTGTTAACGAGTTGTTGGTTATTTTCCTTCGGTTACTTCGCCGATTACATAAAAAAAACCTGCTTTAAGGCAGGCAAATGTGCGATTTTCACAAAAACCGGGGATACTAAGGGAGTAAAGGGGGAAAAATTAATGGAACAATCTCCAGATAAAATCCGCAAATGGCTCGAGGAGCATAAAGATATGGTCTTGAATATCCGCAAGGTGGAAGCTGGGGATCTGGACTCGGCACAGATCAAGCTCAGGGAT
>JAAZLQ010000246.1 GCA_012799255.1 Bacillota bacterium | reverse complement strand
CTCCACTTCAATGGAGCCGTCCTCAAAGCGTGTGACGGTGATGAGCTTGCCGTGCCCCTCCCGGGCTTCGTCGATGGCGTTGGAGAGGATTTCAAAAACCGCGTGCTGACAGCCTTCAAGACCGTCTGATCCGAAGATAACGCCGGGCCTCTTTCGGACACGATCGGCACCTTTCAGACTTGAGATGCTTTCGTTGCCGTATAAAGTTGTTTTGCGTGACTTTTTCATGCGTTATCCCCTATATGTGGGCATAAAAGTGCCCGGTAATTATATATTTAGTATAGAGTAAAAAGATTTGGAAATCAAGGGGATTTTCCCAAGGGGCTCTTTTGCAAACGAAACGGCGACTGCTATTTAAAGCAGTCGCCGTCCGTTGGACAGACAGGTATACGTCACTCACTTAAACGTTTCGCTTAAGGTCTTGACCGTTGACCTTTCACCATCTCAAACTTATATAAGTTTCATGGCACCGGCCTGATTCACGGCCAAGAAATCTGTCCGAGCTTATTATGTGAAGCCCGAAAAGAAATACTCAAGCAAATTTTGTAAACACAAATATTTGTCCGACCCTATCTCATATACATAGAGATACATAGAGAGACAAGTTCTAAAGATACGGAGGATTGAGCCATGGGTGGATTACAAACGACGGCCGTCATCATTCTCGTTGCGCTGCTCGCTCTTTTGGCGCTGATTGTGTTTCGCAAACCGACGAAATTTATCCTGCGGCTTCTGCTCAGTACGGTTTTAGGCTTCATCGCCCTCTTCGTCATCAATTTCCTCGGCGGCCTCATCGGCATCTCCATCGCCGTGAACTGGATTAACGGCGCCATCGTCGGGATATTGGGGCTGCCGGGGATTGCCCTTTTGCTGATATTGGAGTGGCTGACGATGCTGTAATTCTTTAGCAAAGATTTGCTCGACTTCGCGCCCAAAAGCGTCTATAATAAAATCCTGGCGATTGCTTTTATCTTTTCGCCGGCAGGAATAAGGTGATTGGGAGTCGACTTATGAAGAGAATTCTGGCGCCTGTGGGGCGGATTCTCGCCGTTATGGCGATTTATTATGCGGCACAGCTTGTGGTGGGCTTTGCAGCCGGCTTTGCACACGTCTTTTTAAGCGGAATGCGCGGAGCCGATATGAATAGGGTCATGCAGGAGTTATTCGGTTACCTGGCCGACAAAACGCCCTTAATCATTCTCGTGTCCGCCATCGTTGCGCTGGCTTCGTATTTTATCATCTACCGCGACCGTACGCAGGACGTCCGCGCGTTTCTGCGCTTCCGGCCGCTGGACGTCGGTGCTATTATTATGCTCGTGGTTTTCGGCATCGGAATCAATTTCATGATTGGGCTGTTTCTCGCCCTGTTAAAGGAGATTTCGGTTTTCGACTCCTTATTTGAAAGCTACGACGCGCTCGCCGATGCCGTTTTCGGAGATAATTTCGTCGTCACACTCCTGTCCGTCGGGATTATCGGCCCGATAGTGGAGGAGATTATGTTCCGCGGGCTTGTTTTCGGTGAGCTGCGGAAAATTATGCCCATTAAAATCGCCCTCGTGGTTCAGGCGGTGCTGTTTGGTGTATATCACCTTCAGCCCGTGCAGGGGGCGTACGCCATCGTCATCGGGCTGCTCATCG
>JAAZLQ010000277.1 GCA_012799255.1 Bacillota bacterium | reverse complement strand
AAGGGTATTAACTCCTTGCCTTGAAACTACTGCTTCTAATTCCATGTCACCTGCTGCAATAACTCTTCCTTTAAATTCTTTCATCTCTATCTCCCATATATGTTCTTAACTTTTTATAACTGATTATGCTGGGTATATCTAATACATGTATTTTTTAATTTGTCTGCAATTATATCTAGAATTTTAGCCTGAAGTGCCTTCCGCCATGACTGTTTATTCTTTGCCTGTAATTATATCTAGAATTTCAGCATCTTTGTAGTACCTAGCGAGCGAGTAAGTTCTTAACTTGTTGCTACTTGTCATTATACGGACAGAGTGAGTTAAGGGATTGTTAGTGTACATTAGAGGACAAATGCTAGTTAACTTTGCTCCCGTTGAAAGTAGCTTTGCGTAGGCTGGTGTCTTTTGGAATTTTGCCACTATATCTGGACTAGACGTTAAGATAGTTTGTATTACAACTTTCTTGTTTCCGGACTCTTCCAGCCCTTTGTATATATTGTCCGTCCAAGTATTGAGTTGCTTGAATGTTAGGTGAGGGCATCCAATAAAGCAGAGTTTAGGCTGCGCATCTGGATTATTCCACATTACAGGGTAACTCTTATATACTCTTTCAATTTCTGCATCATCTATTATATATTCTTTGTAATTATCTTTTAACAGGCCGGTTTCTTTTAACTCTTTTGCTTCGGGTGTTAAGTTATCAATATGGTAAAGCCCGACCGCTCCATTGCTTGCGGTTGCAGCACCGAAGTCTTTCAGGTAACCTATAGTATCTTCGTTGATTTCCGTGCCTAGAAACTTATCAAGCCCAACGAGGTAAGGTACATCTTCCATAACCTTCATTCCTATTGCACTGCCAAGAATTTGAGCCTCAGGTAGAGATGTGGTTTTGATTGTTATTTTCCATGTGGCTTTTCTTCCCTCGTCTGTTAAAAAGCCAAAGTAGGGCACATATCCTGTTATCATCCCAAATAACTCAAGCACACCACTGTTTCTATTGCATCTAGCACCAAGAACTGAGTTCGCAAAAACAACTGCTGAGGATTCCGCCCAAGATATTACATCGCCTTTTTGGGGTGTGTTTCCTGTTTCCTCGTAGTATGGAGTGCAAGTAAAAGAGTTATCATCTTTTAAGCCAACTGCTTTTAGCTGTTTTTCATATTCGGATTGTTTGCCATACATTATCTTACTAAAAACCAGTTTTTGAAGGATATTACACTTAACATTTTGATAATCAATAGGTCTTGGATCTACCGTGAAAGGTGCCTTTGTTTTAACACCAGCTTCAATTATTTCATCCATCATTTTAAAAAGAGGTTTTAATAATGAAATACCAAAAGAGGTAACAAGATGTCCTTCCTTATGCGTTATAGGCACTAGTTTTTCAGCACCGAATATTTCACCAAACCAAACAAGTGACTTCATGATTTTAGCCATTACCTCGCCACTTTCACCATTTAGGATTCTTTGTTGGTCTTCCGTTAATATCATCTTCGTTTCCATAATCCCCCCTCAAAACAAATATACTTATTAAATACTACATGTCTCCTTTAGTTTAGCACTATGAAAAGTGTTTGTGAAGAGTGGATTATAAAAGAAAAGCACCTCTGCCTATTATGCTAAGTGCTTTGTAATTTAATATCTTGCAATATGTCCTCTTAGTATGTAGCTACCTCATGGAAACAACATTAAATAGAAACATGGGCTATGTCTCTCTTAGTATGCAGATATATCATGGAGCTGCACTAAGTCGTACTGTTTAGATATGGCATTCTTAGAACGCATCTACATTATGGAAACAACATTAAGTAGAAACATGGGCTAAGCCTCTCTTAGTACGCAGATATATCATGGGGTAGCACCAAGTCGTACTGTTTAGATATGCCGTTTTTAGTATGTATCTACATTATGAAAACAACAGTATATGCCATTCTTAGTATGTAGTTATATCATATCAGCAACATTAGGAGGTTACTTTTGATTTAAAGAAATTACACATAGCATCGTTTACGACTTTGGAAATAGTCCAGTAGGGGTTTGCTATGTTAAAATCATGGCCTAAACCGAATCCCTCAGGGTTACTTGAATCATTTT
>JAAZLQ010000097.1 GCA_012799255.1 Bacillota bacterium | reverse complement strand
ATAACCCCGAAGGGGTGACATTATTATAGCAAAATGTTGACCCCAAGAGTGATTTAAACCCCGAAGGGGTGACATTATAATAAATTTGGGCTAAAGCCCTTTGTGGCAGAGGAAAATTCCTATCCACGACTTAAAAGTCGTGGCAATTGATATTATTGATTGCCAAGTAGTTACATTATATTTTCGCTAAATTTTGAAATTCTAAATTCTGTTTCCTAAATTTAAGATCTCGTAATTAGTAATTGATCACACATGTCCAAAAAGGTCAAACATTCCAGAGTGGGGAAATATAATAACTAAAATGGAACACCTTGTCTGCCCCCTTTTATTTTAAATACCAAATAAGAAGTAAGACATTGCTGTAATCCCATTTCATCGTCGCGGCAGGTCGCGCCTGTCCTTACAATATATTTCCCATTTTGACGTTTTGACTTGACTAACCATTAAAACAAAAATATTATGAATACAGTAAATGTACGTTGGAATGAAGGTATGGAGTTCACGTCGGAAGTGAATGGCCATGAAATTATTATTGATGCTAAAGAGGAGTTTGGCGGAAAAAATGCCGGTCCCAGACCGAAACCGTTGATTTTAACTGCCTTAGGAGGCTGCACCGGAATGGATGTTGTTTCCATCCTCAAAAAAATGCGTGTTCAATTCGACACTTTCAATGTAAAAGTGGAAGGTGAATTAACCGATGAACACCCCAAACATTACAAGGAGATCAGGGTAACTTATGAGTTTACCGGCACCGATTTGAATATTGACAAAATCAAAAATGCTGTCAACCTCTCTGAAGAAAAATATTGCGGAGTAAGTTACACGCTAAAACAAGCGCTGAATCTAACAACAGCAATTGTTGTAAATGGAAAAAACGTGTAACAATTACGAATTACGAATTACGAAATCGTAAACTTTAATTGAACTTGATAAGGCAGGGGTTATCTCTGCCTTTATTTATTCCTCCTTCGTGAGCGGCACTCCCCAATCGTCAATATAATCTGACCACAAATAGAGCAAATTGCCTTCTATTCTATAGATTTGATAACGGGGAACACCACCTTTTACATACATTTTGATTTTTCCATCTTCTATACACCAAAGCCAATTATACTCATACCCATTAAGACTTTGCCTTAAGGTTGCATCTGACTTGAAATGCCACAATACATAACCTGGCTCATTGGGATCTCCATGTGACCATTTACCAAATAAATTAGCATCTAATTGTGCTGTTGGTTTAGTTCCATTGGAATTTTGATCATCATCTTTACATCCGACAGACAACAACAAAAATCCTGAGATTAATGCTAGAAATAGAATCTTTTTCATTTTAACTATGTTTTTATTTTCCTACTCATACGACTTTTATTCCCTATTTTCGGATTGAATTATATTTATCTTTTGGCGCAAATGTACGATTTTTTTCATCATTGAATATGTTCCAAATAAAATTCGTGATTAAATTCATTCCGCCTTCCGCATTTTTTCATTCCGAAATCCGAAATCCGAAATTTTTCTTACCTTTGTCGCCTGAGCTGACATGTCGCAATAAACCTTTAAAACTTTTCAACGAGACTACGGTAATGCAATTCAAACATCCTGATTTTGAACCTTTTATAGAATCCTTACAACAGAAACAGAACCTTTCGCTAACCGGATTGGCGGGCTCCTCGCAGGCGCTACTTTGTGCCAATAGCTTCATGCAGGTCGGCAATAAACAGCTGATCATCCTGCCGGATAAAGAGAGTGCCGCTTTCTTTTACCACGATCTGGAAACACTCCTGAAAGATGAAGAACAGGCTCTACAGGACAAAAAAGTACACTTTTTTCCGTCCAGCTTTACCCGCACTTTTGATCCTCATAATCCCGATGTTACCAACCTGAAACTGCGCTCTGAAATTGCCGATAAGCTGATCTCATCGCAAGAACCGGTCCTGATTGTCAGCTATCCCGATGCGATGATCGAAAAAATGGCTTCTCCAACCTATCTCAAAGAGAATCGGTTTGAGATTAAAAAGGGAGAGGTTGTCCCACCGGAAATCTTTTTGGAGTTCCTCTACACATTTGAGTATAAACAAGAGGATTTTGTATTTGAACCGGGTCAATTTGCATGGCGGGGTGCCATTTTCGATATCTTTTCCTACTCGGAAGAGTATCCGTTTCGGATTGAGTTTGAAGAGGAGATAATCCACAATATCCGGATGTTTGATCCCGGTACGCAACTCTCTGTAAAAGAGGTAGATCAGATCCATATCATGCCGGCACTCACTTCCGGGATGAACCAAAACAGACAGGTCTCCCTGTTTGAGTTTCTGGATCCGGAAACGATCATCTGGGTCAACGAGTTTCCCACCATCCGCTCCTTTATCGAACATCAGTGGAGAAACTTTGAGAAACAGTGGAACTATGACCAGGGAGTCCCACACTTTTTCTTAAGCGGGGAACAGATGGAAGAGGAGCTACAACGGTTCCAACTGCTACAGATTGGCTCCCCCCTATTTATTTTTTTTCAAAATTATGACTTTAAAATAAAACCACAACACCACTTCAATAAAAATTTCGATTACCTGCTTGAAGAATGGATCGATAATTTGGAACGAGGGTACGAAACGCATTTTTTATCGCCCAATAGTAACCAGCACGAACGGATTAAAAAGATCATGCAGGACCTGCTGGCTGAGTATAATGAGGCGCATCACACAACTTATGAAGT
>JAAZLQ010000326.1 GCA_012799255.1 Bacillota bacterium | reverse complement strand
CACTGACCTTCCGGAAGCTGGCAGCATCACACCTGCCCCCAGTTCTTCCGTGCGTTTTGCCACAGCCCACTGCTCCGGTGTCTGTGGTGCCAGAACCAGCGGAACCTCGAAATACAATCCTTCTGATACAGAATTCATACCGCAGTGTGTGACAAATGCATCCGCAATATTCAATACCGCCATCTGATCCACAGAATCATACACCTGTATATTCTCAGGAAGATTCGTGAATTCATTGGTCGTCTCACCCATGGATACAATCACTTGATAGTCCGTTTTCCGAAGCGCTTCCACGCAGTTCTCATACATCTCCCTGTTGCTTACAACCGTACCCATGGAGATATACACCGTCTTCTCTGCAGCCTTTTCCATAGGATTCTTCACTGGACGAATGGATGGACCGATGAAGCAGTATTTATCAGAAAAAGTCTCGGCATAGGGCTGAAACTCTTTCGACGTATATACAATCGTATTGGTCTCATTGTCATTTGTAATCAGTTCTAAAAAGCTTTTTACCGGATATCCCATCTCTTGAAGCCTTTTCAACTGTCTTTTGATTTTTGGCAGAGCAAGAAGCGTGCTGAACAAACCTCTCATGCCCTGATCCATGTATTTCGCAGAGTATCGGTTAAATGCAAACGTGGTAGTGGAACAAACATAAGGAATTCCAAACTTCATTGCCGCCAATTTACCACTGAAAGCCATGGAATCCGCAACAATCAGGTCTGGCTTCATGTCCGGAATTACCCGACCCATCAGACCATCCATTGCCAAAGTGGATTCAACGATCAACTCGATGGAGAAAGCAAGATCCTTTCCTACTCTGTTGCCGCCTTCCTTTGCGTCGATATCAAGATCATATGCATCGCAGGGAACAAATGTCGCTCCCGTACCCTCAATCTTTTCTCTGAATTTCTCAAAAGAAAAATAAGTCACCTCATGTCCTGCATCAATCATCTCTTTCACAAGTCCTAGAGTAGGATTGGTATGACCGTGTGCAGGAATACAAAACCATGCAATCTTCATCTTACTCACCAGCCTTTCCAGCAGCACTCATTATCCTCCGAAGCATTTCTTCAAAAATTTCTGCCTTCTGCAGTACAATACCTTCACCATCTGATCCCATCACCACAAGCCTGTCGCCGCTTTTCAGATTAAAGGTATCACGTGCTTCTTTCGGGATAACAATCTGTCCCCTGTCGTTGATGGTAACCGTACACCAGATATATTTTCCCTTGGGAGCAGGCGGTAGCTTCAATCCTGAATCAGTAGAGTTTTCACGCATCAGCGAATCAATAGTCGTCCCATAAAAATCCGCCAGTACCATACATTTTTCTACGTCCGGGATAGAAGTTCCCTTCTCCCATTTTGCATAAGCCTGTCGGGAAACACCGATCTGTTCCGCAATCTGTTCCTGGGAAAGTCCCTTGAGATTTCTTAATACAATCAGATTCTCACTTAACATATCTATTCACCTCAAATTCGTACATTTCATACATTTCTTAGTTCTATGAATATTATAATGTTTAGTTACGCAGATCACAACCAACCACACTTGTCAGAATTTACGAATTTCTGTTATTTTCAGTTGCATCAATTATTCTTTTCGATTTATATTTTTTAATGTTCTGTTATGTAAAAGTTAATATATAAATTTAGGAATAATCGCATTTGTTTTATAGACCCATTCGGACACACTAGGCGTGAATGTCAGCAAGTCTACTTGTTATTTTAAGTGTTCAGATTCGAACACTTTACTTGTTTTCATGGCGAATGAAATTCAAATGAGCCTATCAATTCCTTTATAAAACACAATTCAAAATCTAACAAAAAAACGACAGGATTTTTCATCCTGCCGCAGTGTACTCTTTGCACACCCTATAGTTATTCTATGGGTTCATTTTTGTGTCATCAATCCTGTCGCCTCAACCCAACCTCTGGTCTGCACCTATATGGACGCCTATTTCACCGTCGATATGTTTCCATATACACACTAGACTTGAGTAGATAAGATTGTTGTAGCCCCTACAAACCTTGATTTTAAGCCGTTTTCTAAAGACTACTTTCTTGACATAAGGCAAACAGTCTCAACGTGCCTTGAGGTGACAATAAAGATGTCATAAGTATCTATTGCCCCCTTGGTGGAAGTGTATATTTCTGAAATCCTAGCAATTCTATAATACTTTTTTATTTGTCATTACCACCCATTACAT
>JAAZLQ010000396.1 GCA_012799255.1 Bacillota bacterium | reverse complement strand
CAGGATTGTTAGCATATATAGGGATCCAAGAGCATTTCTTAGCTTGGCTCATTGCTAAATCCCTTGCTACTTTAAAACGGTAAAGGAAGAACTCAAGGTATTTTTCATCCCGCATAACGTCTAGTATCTTATACGGAAAATATTCGATCCCTAGTATCTTGCCCTTTATCTTACGTTCTCTCATCTTAGAATATTACCCATTTGCTAATATCTCCGCGATAAGCATGCAAACTTCCAGCGTAATAGTTCAAAGATCCTTCCCTTAAATCGGGGTATTGATCCTGAAGTTGTTCGAGAACATAGTGCTGGATAGCCTCTGTTAACCAAATGTCTATAGCGAAGTGTTTAAAATAATCATTAGAACGAATGTAATAAAGGATCATCAGCTTATTATTCCTAATAAGGAATTGGTAAGAGACGGAACAAGGTATGCGCGTCTGAAAACCAGCTGAACTCATTGTATCATCAGGGCTATATATCATAACCATGGCCCTTCGTGTGTGGATGTCGTCTTTGAGAGCTTCTATAGCACAACCAAGTTGACGCCGATAGTTGATACGTTCGGAATAAGTGTAGTCAAATTTACCCCCGTCATTCTTGCTCATGAGCTGTTGCCAGAGGTCCATCCTTATTTTATAAGAGTTACCGGGATTAAGCCCTCTCCGGTCTACTCGATCTGCTATCTCTTGTTTGCAGTATTCTTCGATCTGAGGAGCTTCATCCTTAAAAAGAAAATCGAGCATCTCCCTTTTTCCCATCCAAGGCTTAGAGATAATGAAATTAACTCCTACTAATTCTTTAGTAAGCTTATCATCTCCTTTCAGCTCTTTGTTCTGGTAATGCTTCACCGGTACGGTTATGCCTGAAACTTTAAGTTCTCGGTCTATCTCCCGCACCATCTCAAAACAGTCTTTAAAAATTCTTGCCATATTAATAGTTTGTTTCAATTCTAAATAAGTTGACTTGGTATTTGAGCGACCATACCTCCCTGATATGTTCATCAGATTTAAACACGGTCAGTAGGATGGTATAGAATAATTGAGCAAAATCCCTGAATCTTTCTTCAAATATGTACATATCTACTAAATACTGGGATCTCCTCCATTGCCTGTTCTTAAGAAGATTAGCTACAAGACCCAGGGATGTTATTACCTCCCCAGCAATATGGGAGGGAGAGCCAAGTGCACGTACTTTCAAATCCGGGTTGTAAGTAAGCATGTTCAAAGGCTGACGACTGAGAAGCATGAGCTCTATCGTAAAATTCAAAGCATCGATAAGCTCCTCTTCTACATGCTCTTTGCTTGGACTAATAGTAGTTGCTTCAACTGCCTCAGAGATCTCTTCAATTATTCTCCAACAGTATTTCTTGAATAACTCCTGGTCTTCGTAATAGTCAAGATCAAAGTTCTGGAATAACTCTCTTGCCTCTGGCTCATATTTATATTTAAGCTCCTCTTGCATAGCAAAAATATCATCCCATTGCGGAAGAGGAGATAAGGGTTTATAGTCTTCTGTATTCATGGCTGTATATCTGACTCATCGAATAACACGGGTTCAACGTTATTATAAAAGTTGTTTAAAGCACCGATGTAAGCTACAGCATCAAGGAGATTATCTTCCTTGTGCGAATAAGCTTCTCTTGCCAATTTTAGTGCGATCTGAAATTTATAAATGTCTTCAGTCGTTATCTCCTTGCCACATAATTCAGTAGCTATTCTTGCTGCTCTAGCATTACAAGCTATGAAAGGGCCATACTGTCTTGCCTTCTCTTCTGAGCGAAGGTTGACAATCTCATTTGCTTTCTTTAGTATGTTCATTGATACGGGTTAAAAGTTTAATCTCTGTCGGCAGAATCCTATTTAAAACGGGGATGATACTATTGGGATCGCTATATCTTACGTGGTAAAGAGTGCTATAGTTCTTGCCCTCATGTGTACACTCTGCTATAGCTACACCAAGTTTTATCTTTTTCACCGTGTAATAAAGAGATGATATTGAATCTGTCTCCCTTATTACGTCTCCTTTCTTAAGTCTCATACCTTATTATTTAACCTTACAAATATAAATCAAAAACCAATCACTTGGAAAATAATTTCCTTAAATTTGTGCTAGGCTAGCATACTTCTTTATGCGAGCTTGAACTGCTTCCATGAGCCGGTCTTGCCTACTGTCTTTATCTTTAATTGCCATAACCACTTCCTCATCCATTGTCCCAACTGCTATTATCTTATTGATGATAACAGGTTTATCTTGCCCTTGCCTATGAAGTCTAGCATTAAACTGCTGTTCTAATTCAAGGGACCAAGTTTGGCCGAACCAGATAATGATGTGACCCCCTGCTTGAAGATTTAGGCCATGCCCACCTGATGCTGGATGCATGAGCATAACCTGGATAAGGCCTTCATTCCAGTCTTCTATATCTTTGCTATCTTTAAACTCTCGGGGCCGATATGACTTAAGTGCATCCATGAGTCGATCTCTATCATGTCTATAGGTCCATGCTATAAGAACTGGATTTCCATTAGCATCATCTAATAATTCCTTTACTGCTTCTATCTTTAAGTCGTGAACCTGATGGACGATATGGTTCTCATCATATATAGCACCGTTGGCAAACTGAAGAAGTTTATTTGAAAGAGTTGCAGCACTTAAAGCAGTAATCTCTACTCCGTCTTTAACTAAAGCTAAAACCTGTTCTTGTTCAAATGTTCTGTAACTTTGTTTAAGTTTATCATCAAAGACTACCGGGACTATGTTTATCATTTTCTCCGGGAGAGTAAGATAGTCGTTAGCTTTCATGCTCATACAAATATCTTTTATCTTATCATGGATCCGTTCTTCAGAACCAGAACGAAGCACATAGGAGTATATAACAGCGCCATTTCTTTTTCCTGGTTTGAAATACTCGTCTCTGTACCTTGTGAGAAACTTACCGAGTCTTTCCCCCCTATCTAAAAGGTATATTTGGGACCAGAGATCGATTAATCCATTTGGAGCTGGAGTACCGGTAAGTCCTACTACTCGTGAGAAGATAGGCTGTATTTTCCTCAGAGATTTAAAACGGATAGACTTTGGGTTCTTGAAAGAAGATAACTCATCAATGACCAACATATCAAAAGGCATCTTTTTACCTCTATACGTGTCACATAACCACGCTACATTGTCTCTTCCAATGATATATATGTCGGCATCGGTTTTAAGAGCGTATGCGCGAGATTTATAATCCCCTGTAACTTTTGATATACGTAAATTACGAAGATGATCCCATTTGTTTATCTCAGCATCCCACACATTCTCAGCTACACGTTTAGGAGCTATAATGAGGACCTTGTTTATTTCGAGATCCTCATACATAAGTTTGTTGATTGCCGTGAGGGTAGACACTGTCTTGCCTAGACCCATCTCTAGGAATAAACCGCAATGAGTATGATTGAGAATATGCTCAACTGCTTCTATTTGGTAGGGGTGAAGGTCTCTCTCATTCATAACCGTAGAATCTTAATATGTCGTCGATAATCTGGGATGAGTCAAGAATGTAAACCCTAAACCCAAGTCTTTGTAATTGAGCATGTATGATTTGCTGAATGCGAGTGGGTTTCTTTCCTGTAGTTTTTACCTCTACAAAAAACACTATCCCTCCGGGGAGAAGGCATAGTCTATCGGGAAATCCTCTGTTGTTTTGGGGAAGAAGCTTAACACAGAGTCCCCCTGTACGGGATTCTATAGTTTCTCTTAGCTTCTTCTCGAGCAGTTTCTCAGATTCTATTTTCTTAATCGAGCTTTCTTGCATAATATTTCTGTTTACCATATAAAGGGAAGGTGCGGGTAGTGCCTATTTGCTCCCAACCATCAAGACCTCGTAGAATATCGTTAATCTCCCTTGTCTTATAACGGTCCATATCTTCTTTAGCTTTCCCTAAGCACTCGCACCATATCTCAGCAACACACACATAGTCTCTTTGTATTTCGCCATTCGGGGATAATGGGTCTTCAAGATAATTCCTCCGTTCAAAAATGTCCATATCACCCCAGTTGGTCGGAAGTAGACGATCGAGATAAGCTTCTATAATTCCTCTCCTTTCGTCAACTTCGCTGTGCATAGATTGTTCTACAGTAGCGATCTTTTCTGACTCGGAACTAAGATAGAGTTTCTCTCCTTTTCTGAAGAGGTGAACAGCTTCTGCCCACACTTGATCTATCTCGTAGTCGTTTGTCAAAAACTCTTTTAGTTCTTCGTTGTCGATAAGTTTCTTGTTCCAGATATCTACGGGCATAAACCTTCGATTGCCAGAAGGATCCCGGAGGAAAGCATTCTCATTTGTAGTAGCTACAAACACGCATTGTCTTGGGAAAGTCTCTGAAACTCTAGCATAAGCAGGGCGGAATATATCTTCTTGTTTAGATATAAAATGCTTAATAGATTCGATGTCTGCCTTCTTAAGACCAGCAAGTTCTGCCATCTCCATTATCCATGTCCCTTGTAACTGTTCAAAAGCATCTTTGCCGTTAACGGATAGGAATGTATCGCTAAACCAACTCTTTCCTAGAGCTCTAAAGAAAGAGCTTTTGCCTGTTCCTTGTGTAGTGCTTATAAGAGTTAGTACGAGATCGAATTTGATACCAGGGGTAAACACTCTAGCTACAGCACCAACGAGGGTTTTTCTGATTGCTTCCCTATTATATATGTTATCTTTAGCCCCAAAATAGCGAATAAGAAGATTATCTATTCGCGGTGTGCCATCCCAGTCTAATGATTTAAGATAGTCAAGAACAGGGTGGTAGTGATTCTTTTCGAATTCTAGTTCAAGTGAGTCTTCAATTTTATTAGCAGCAGTTATGCCGTATATGATCTCTATGTAATTTCTAACGCCAGCAAAATCAACATTCTTAACAGGCTCGGGATAAGGAACACGCCTCCAAGGTAAAGTACCAAAAACATATTTCTTGCCGTCGAAATCATTGTGTTTAAATAATCCCCGAAGACGAGAGTCATGGGAGAAAATGAGATTAAGATTTTGTGCTATTGGCTTATATCCGCCTTTAGAATCTATCTCCAATTCCTGCATCCACTCAAGGTCTTCTTCAGTTTCCATAATGTCAGACCCCTCCGTGAAATCATAT
>JAAZLQ010000349.1 GCA_012799255.1 Bacillota bacterium | reverse complement strand
GCTTGCTCGTTAGTATTTCAGCAAGCGGAGAACCGTATGCACACCATAAAAGCAATAATGGCTTCGACATTATTATAATTTTTTAACTAACTATTGATGTTTTTTGCTCTTAGAGGTATGATTAGAGCATGATTATATGGAGTGACAAAGTTTTAGTAGGGCATCGTTTGATTGAGGCGGCCATCTCTGTGCAGGATGGCCTTATAAAGGGTGTCAAGCCGGGGGCATGTCCTCAGGATGTAGATTTTAATCTTGAGGGACTTAGGGTTATTCCCGGTTTGATTGACGTGCACATACACGGATGTGCGGGCTCCGACACAATGGATGCCTCATACACTTCAATAAACAACATGTCAAAGTACCTTGCCGTACACGGGGTAACTTCGTTCGTGCCCACAACTATAACTTCTTCTGTGTACGAAGTAAGAAGAGCGCTTGCAAATGTTGCAGATGCGATGGACCGTGGCTGTGCTGGGGCCAAGGTACTCGGAAGTAGTGTTGAGGGCCCGTTCCTTTCACCTGAGTACTGTGGTGCACACATGGAACTGCTTTTAGAGGATATCACAATAGAACGGGTGGAGAAGTATCTTGAGGTAAGCCGGGACACAGTTTTGAACATTACAATAGCGCCCGAGCTAACACGGGCGCCAGAGGTTATTCAGTATCTGCGTTCAAAGAAAATAAATGTGTCCATCGGACATTCAGGAGCAAGTTTTAGACGCGCCATGGAGGCCGTTGTGGCTGGGGCGAACCGCATAACTCATATCTATAACGGTATGCCGCCAATGCATCATCGAGAAACGGGCGTACTAGGTGCAGCGCTTCTTTCAGATACTTATGCTGAGATGATTTGCGACCGCGTCCATGTCGATGCTCCTGCCGCTGAAATTGCTTTGCGGTGCAAGGGTCCAGAAAAAATAGTGTTGGTTTCAGACTGCATAAGTGCAGGAGGGATGCTTGACGGTAGCTATACTCTTGGCAGTGTGAAGGTGCAAGTGAAAGACGGGGTAGCACGTATAGCATCTGAAGAGACGCTGGCGGGAAGCACATTATCTCTCGACAGGGCACTTGCAAACTACATCTATATGACTGGAGAGCCCTTCGAAAGAGCGGTGTTTACTGCAACAGCTAATGCAGCCGATTCACTTGGTATAGATGACAGAGGAAGAATAGAGCCGGGAAAATGTGCAGACATAATTGCGGTGGACGACGATATACGGCCTCTGTTCGTAATGATAGACGGAGGAGTATACCGGTTTGTTGGCAATCAGTAGAGAGTTATGGTAGAGTGGGCTCTTCCTCTGACTCGACAAATGTGGTATCTTCGGGTATAAAGACGCTTACTGCATCTTTTCCTGTTGACGGATAATCACCCGAATCCCAGCGGTAGCCACTATCGGACATTTGCTCGTCTGTGAAAAGTATGAATAGCCCATCTGCTATTGTATTGTCGTCCGTAGTATCGATGTGATACCACTCGCCATCATCAGCGACTACGAGATTCCAAGAGTGCAGAAGCCCGTCCCGACGTCCCTGTACAACAAGGCAGTCTATATTTACCATATCACATAATGCTTTATACGCCAGTGCAAACCCTTCGCTGTTAGCTATTCCGTTGATGACTGCACTGTATGCCGTTGAATTGATATTGCTGAGCTTCTCCTGGACCTCTTCGGGGTCGGGGAGAATATTTACGTCTTTTATTAGTAAGTTCTTAAGAGTAAGG
>JAAZLQ010000143.1 GCA_012799255.1 Bacillota bacterium | reverse complement strand
TTTTTTACGATTATTTCCCAATACTCTCGTAGATCCATTTCTTCCATTTCCACTGTCATCACCACCTACCAATCGAAGATGTTAGTTATAGCATTCTTAAACGAGCTTATTGTACCAAAGAATCCAAAGATCTTGGTCCAATCAGGTTTCTTTGTTTCAGGTACGTAAATTATATCTCCACCTTGCAGCAATGGGTTTTCGGAAGCGTCCCCTGTAAACAGTACTTTGTCTTGTCCCATGGCCACGAGTTCGGAGTCGACGAGCGAACCGTCACGATAGATACCAACATTCTCCAAAGCAGCCCGCTCTTGCGGTCCTCCGGCCATTGTAATTGCATCTAACACTCGCGCACCTGCTTGGAGATCATAAACCCCTGGTCTTTGAACCATTCCTAGTACCAACACCTGCCTTCTAGAGGTTGGTACATAGATTACATCCCCACCTTGGAGAGGTAGGTTGTGTTCACTTTGCGCTGCCATGAGTTCAGAATGGTTCACTTGCCAGATCTGTTCCTCATCCCCATGCTGCCTCGTGACTACTACAGTTTCGGAACCGCGATTGCCCTGCAATCCTCCAGCAAGAGCCAGGACATCCAGGAGGCGTCCACCGGGTTGTAGCGCATAGGCTCCCGCCCTCACTACGTCACCAAACACGAGGACCATGTTGTTAGCACGAGGCACTGAGATTACTTCCCCACCACGTAACGGCCGGTTGTCAGTTAAACCAGTTACTAAGTCCAGGTTCAAAGTTTCTGTTACTACTCCTTCAGCGGTCTCCATCGTAACATCAACCTTGTGAGGATCAGCATTTGCAGTAAATCCTCCCGCTCGACCAATAATATCCAGAAGAGTCTGGCCCTTACCGAAAACATAATAGCCCGGGTTACGCACTTCACCTAGGACAAGTACACTTCTATCGCTCCGTGGCACAATAATTACATCGCCACCCTTAAGGGGCCTGTCCTCGGCTAAATAACGATCATCAATCAACAAGCTAAAGTCAATGATTTCGATCTCGGGTCCCTCAGGATACTGACGGGTTAACGAAACCGCTTCTTCGTCGGCGGTGTCCGCGAACCCACCAGCTAACATAATTGCGTCCAAAAGACCGTCGCCAGCTTTAAACTGGTAATACCCAGGACGTACAACTTCACCTAGGACAATTACTCCCCGCTCTGCTCTGGGAACGATAATTACATCGCCACCTTGCAAGGGGATATTTTCAGATAAATACCGATTGTTCATAAGTTCAGTGAAATCAACGACAGTTATTTCGTTACCCTCAGGATTCTGCCTGGTAAGTGACACTTGCTCCTCTAAGGCGTTGGCGGTAAGCCCTCCAGCTAAGCCAATGGCGTCTAGAATGCGATCACCACGGCGGAACTGATAATAACCGGGGCTACGCACCTCACCAAGGATCAAGACCTGTCTACTACCTTCGGGTACATAAAGGACATCACCTGGAAGGACTTTCTCGTTTTGTAGACCTAGGCGTTCTAGTGCGCCTAAGTCTATATGCATCACATCGCCATCACGTGTAATTGTCAACTCGTCTCCGGCGCGATCCACTGTACCACCAGCTTGAGCCAATAGGTCTAGAATTCTTGTGTGCTCTTTGACAACGTAAGAACCGGGGGATCTTACCTGCCCTAGCACTAAAGCATTCTGGTAACCTTCTGGTACGAAGATAAGGTCATCTGCCAGAAGACGAGGATTCTCCCCACCACCTCGACCGCTCAAACCTGGCTCCACATCTACAACATGAACCTCCTGTTCGCCGTTACTGCGGCGAGTGATAGATACTGCTGAAGCATCTGCCCCAGGTAAAATTCCACCCGCTCTGACCAGTAGATCAATTAGGTAGGTATCGCTTTGTAACGTGTAAAGTCCAGGACTACGCACAGCTCCTAACACCATAATTTGCTGCTTCTTGGGAACAAACACAACGTCATTTGGCTCGATTTTGATTGGCTTGATGCGGCCCGATAAGAACTCCTGAACATTGATGATCTGTTCTTGTGGTTCCCCTTCAGTCTGGCGAGTCAAAACCACTTGCTCCAGATCCGCAGAGTCCAAAGCACCACCTGCAAGCGCAAGCAGGTCTAGTATGTCTAACCCATTACCCAAATTGTAGCTGGTTGGATTACGTACTTCACCAAAAATGGTAGCTCGCCCTGAAGTCGGCACAAAAACCATATCTCCGCTTTGGATTAAAGGGTTCCCCTGCAGATCCCCACCGTCGATAAATCGAGTAACATCCACCGACATAACCTCTGTCTGTTGGGAACCTTCTGCATTCAACACATAGCGAGTTACCGTGACGCGACTAAGATCAGCGGTGTTACTTGGACCACCAACTAAGGCCAAAACGTCCATTAAGCGAGAACCCGCTTTGAGTTGATAATAGCCAGAACTTCTGACTTCTCCCAAGACTTGTACTTGAAGTGTTCGAAATTGGCTGACGATGACAGTGACTTGTGGATTAACCACAAACTCTGATAACAGCTCCTGTAGCTCGGAACTAAGTTGACGGGGTGTTTTATCCACAGCCCAAAGATCCCCCACGAGGGGAAAAGTTATGTATCCATCGGGACGTACTGCTACTTCAGTTGTTAAGTCAGAATGGCCCCATACGGACATACGTAATACGTCTCCTACGCCAAGCAAATATTCATTAGCTTTCACTGGGTTATAACCAACCATAAGTACCAGTAAAAGTATGGTAACCACTAGGCCTGTCCTCAGCTTCTTCATCTTACCACGACACCTCAGATCGATAATTGATAGCAATTGATTGTTCTATACATAAGAAGAACCGTGGAACCTTACGGGCCGCGGTTCTCTATCCCTAATTTGTTCTGAATCCTACAAAGCAGGCGCGGGCCTAAAGTAAAAACCTAAAACCGGAATCGCCCTTGCAGTTTCTACATAAAACTGTGTGTTAGCCTCGATTTGCACATCTCTGCCTTTAACAAAATAGCCACCTACGAGACCGACTGGTCCGAGCAATATAATTCCAGCCATACTGGCACCTGCAGCTAGTTCCAAAGAACGGTTCTTTTCAGTTGCCCTCTCGTCTACCTCCAAGGGAATCTTAGTTCCATCCAACGAGGAAACCCGACCAAAATCCACTAAAACACGTCCGTCTTTACCTAAGCGACCAGCTGCTGTCACTTCGGTAACGGTAGCTATACTCCTAGTTCCTGCCGGAACAACTACCCTACCGTCCACCATAACATCTTCAGTAACTCGATAAACTACCTTATCTCCCACTTGAGCTGTGCTGGAACTAATGGTAGTTTCTAAAGCGACTTTAACTAATGTTTCAGCAGGTAAGGTTATCTGTTTCACATCGAGCTTGGTGGTTCCCCACACGTCCATCATCAACTTCTCGGCTCTCCGAGAAATATTACCCGCTTGCTCAACACCATAGAGCACTAGCTCTAAATTGTTCAGACGTTCAATCATGGGTTTCTCACCAGACAAGGTAGCAGAAAAGCCCCACTCTGCCAAATTGAGAAGAAGTTGCAGACCGCCATCACCTTCTGAATCCTGCAGGAACGTTTGAACACGGTCAATCCGCATCAAGACTGCTCCTTCTTGCACTTGACCATAGATGTCTACTTCTACTTTTTCAATACGCTCTAATAAAGAGCCGACTTGCGGTTCTCCGTAGAGCATTTCTTCCACAATCTCTAAAGACCTTAGGGGGGTCACATTGGCGTAAGCCTTAGGAGACCAAACAGGGGGGATTAGAGCCGATACTAGAAGCAACAATAGGACAAAGGCAATACTCTTTTTCAAAATCATCCCTCCAGACTTAGAACTTAATTGAAAAGGCGGCCTCTGCTTCAGCACCATAATCCTCCTGAACGTTGCTGAAGTCAATAAGCCTGTAGTTAAAACGTAGCGAACTGTCGTTGTTAAATCCGTAACTTAATCCAAGTTCTGCCGTGCTCTTGGCACTTCTAGATAATTCACCGTCACTGATGGAAAGTCCTCCCCGCTCCGGTAAATTCCACTCCTGGGTCATTCCTAAATGCACCTGGCCCCCAGAGATGGGTACTGTTACTCCTAAGGAAGTACTAAACGGAGCATCATCGTCTTCTTCATCGCCATTCTGCAGCTTTTCCCGTAATCTATAGCCTGCACTAAAGGTGAAGAGGTCTGCCCAATCCCAACTAAGATCAACTGAAGCACTGGCGGCCTTGACTAGCTGTGTATCAATGTCTAAATCTAAAGCTGTTTGCAAGGCCACATCGCCCATTCTAACCGATAATCCGTAACCGGGACCAACCTCTGCCTGGCCACTCTCGGTACCGAGATAGCTGTCGGTATGCGAACGCACCGAACTGCTCACTTCCAGGCCTCCGATCTGAATTGATGGCATCGGTTGAACTCGATCTTCTTGGGCAATAAAACTTGAGGAGGGCGGTAATACGCGCGTTACCGAAGAAAACTGTCCTGTCCAGAGATTACGCGGTTCCAAAGGATTAGGTAAAAGCTGACTGAGGGATTCAGCAACTGGTTCAGGAGCCTCTTGGACAACGATTTGCCTTTCATCCTCTGCTTTGCGTGCAGCAGAAAGGGCCTGCTCCGAATAGAGCAAGGAGCGAGTGGTCAGTAAACGCCCCTGTGATACGTTGCTTTCGGCTAATAGCAAGTTGAAGTCTTGGATGTCATAGCCTAGGACTTCTAACTCTTCACGAAACTCTAATACTAACCTATAAAGAGTCTCAACTTCTATTGATGTAAAGGCTTTCTCTGGCGACACCCGTTGATTATAGCCAAAGATCATATTATCGAGGTACACACTCTGACTTACTCCAAACCGACGTGATTGAACATGGTCTTCCCCACTTAAGTGCTGCAGCAGTCTTGCTACCATAAGAGCACCTTGATTCCGATTGGGTTCTTTGGGAATGGCAATTCCCGGTATATTCCGCCTTTGTGCCAGTTCCTCAATGGCTGCATAGGCCCAATCGATGGTACCATGGTCATCTACAAAGGGAGAGCCTGCCAAAGCAATTGTACTCAGACTGAAAAAAATCAGCACAATTAGTCCACTAATCAAAAGCTTACGCATGAGCTCTCCCCCTTTCAGTTTCTTCTATACCTCATTCCTTATTTCTCCAAGCCCTGTAGAAAACCTCCCCTTTTTCTATTTGCCAATAGATGACATTGATCATGGTGTTGATGCTAGAAAACGTTCAGCTAGTATGACTGCAACATAATCATCGTACGGTTCAGGTGGAACTTGCATACTAGTGGGAAGTATCCTTCGCCACCCTCTCGGAAGGTTGTCACGCCAATACCTCTGCCTTGCTTCTTCGGTTGAAAGACGTTCATCAACCATGGTTACCCCACAGTTTGGCAAAGAGTTCTGGATCTCTTGAAAGAACTCTTTAGAACCTGTGCCATCACCTAACACTATCTGCTCCACATTATATTCACTCACCCACTGCCTAACCACTCTTAAGTACTCTCCCCTGGGGACTACTTGCCTAATGAGAATCTCATCACCTTGCACAACTGCTATTCCGCATTTTTCTCTGCCCGGATCTATACCTAAAACTATCACTCCACCACCACCTTGGATCAGATATTTCGGGTTTCCGTATTTCCTTGTGAGGGTAAAAAAAGGTCCTCCAGAAGGAGGACCTTAAGTGTTTGTGTGTTGCTTAGAAGTTTACGCTCAAACCAGCGCTGTAGCCGAAGTCATTAACAACTGGGCTGCTCAAGGTTTGCTCTACAGTTCCACCAAGTGTAAGTTTCACGTCTTTGGTAAAGGCGTAAACTACGTCAACTTCGTGGGTGAGAGTTTTGTCTTGGTTTGCGGGTTGAGTTGGCAATGTAAAGGTTGCTTCATAGTCAAGGTCAACCTTAGCACCAGACCAGTCAACACCGTAACCTACATTAGCGCCAAGTCTAACTTCGTCGCGAGTTCTAATGTGAGTTGCGTTCTTCCAGTTGGTAGCAACTGAAGAAGACTCGCTGGAAAGTACATTTTTCTCATATGCGGCAAGAGCGCCATAGCGGAGACCAAGTTCAGCCTCTTCAGCTACTTTCAATTCTGCTAAAGCGTGTTGCTTAAAGGCAGTATTGGAATCGCCAGTTCTGTTTGCCACATATTGACCAGACAAGGTCACAGGCAGGAACAGATCAAAGGTTGCAGCAGCGTTAGCTTTGAATGCTAGAACAGAATCATACGCCTCATTTGTTGCTCCACCTTCATAGTAAGCACGACCACTGAGGTCAAACTCTGCACCTACGAATTCAAGTTCTTCAGCAGCCAAGCCACCTTCAACGATGAACTTGTTTAGCTTATCTGTCACAACACCTTGACGGTTAATCTTGTAATTGTCTTCTTGGAAGACAAAGGATCCATCAACGGTAACAGGACCAAACTCGGTCTTAGCAGTTGCTGCAGCCAAGAAGTTCTTATCTTTGGCAGCAAAGTCCATAGCGAAGTCGCCAGTGTACTCAACACCTGCTACTGTACCGAAGAGACCGATACCAGCGGCATAGTTTTTAAACATTTTTTCAACTGGTTTGTCGAGGGCACCAGTTAGTCTAATTCCAAGCTCAGGAATGAACTCGTAACTTAGAGCAATGGCACCTTTAGCCAATTTGCTACCAATCTCTTTTTGACCAACAAAGAGGTCAAGCTTTAGATCGTCCATGATATCAACTCTGGCCAGACCACCGAAGTCATAGGCCGCTGGTTTCAGAACATACTTACTAAAGCTATGCTTATCAAAGTCATATCTTGGCTTTGTATGATCCAACTTACCAACAAGCAAACGGCTGAGTGGAGTGGTGGAAGTAACTTCAGCACCAAAAGCGGTCAGCTTTTCCGGTTTAAGTTCGCCGGCTGGGATCTCATAACCCAAAAACGCTCTAATGTTTGTAGCGTCAGAAGCTTTAATGTTAAGGTCGAGGTTGCCTTTTTGGGTAAATACATAATCCTTCTCAGGATCGCCAGCATTTGGATATTTATACTCACCCTTCAGGGTAAGCGAACCAGCTAGCTTAGGAGCCTTTTCAAGAGCTGCAACAGAAGTCTTAAGTTCTGCTACGTCGTCTTTCAATACGGCCACGTCGGTATCAAGCTCGTCAACCCATTCAACTAGACCAGTGATGAGGTCTCTGTTCTCTTGGATCAGAGTATCATACTTCTGAACTTGTCTACGGATAAGAGCTTCAGCGATGAACTCAACGTCTTCCTTGCTTAGCTCTGGAGTAGTTGCAACAACTCTTTCCACAATTGTGGTTTCCTTAACGCCAGCAGCCGCTTCTACAAGACCCTCTTGGACTCTTGCAGCGATAAGAGCTTCGATTTCGTCTAAGGAAGGTTGTTCAACACCAGCAACTTGATCTTCAAGTTTGTTCAGATCAAAGCGGATGCCATCGATAAGACTCAGCATTCTCTCTTCGAGGGAAGCCATGTCGTTACCTAGAGCTTCAGCAGCGATTTCGTTAGCGCGGAGACGGGCGAGTGCTTCTTCGTCCATATCCTTGTCAACGATAACTCTCTCCACAACAGTGGTCTCTACTGGAGCAGCAGCCAAAGCAGCTTCGATTTCAGCCATCAATTCAGCTTTAACTCTGTCAAGCTCTGGTAGAAGATCGATGTTAGCGATTTGGGTCTCGAGACGATTTAATGCTCTGGCAAAAACCATAGCAGCTTCGTAACGAGTCATCATTCTGGAGCCACCATAGGTTCCATCGGGATATCCTTCGATTAAACCTGCAGCAGCTAATTCTGCGATAGAATCGTATGCCCAGTGATCAGCAGGAACATCTGCGAATGGGCTTGCAAATACAGGTGTTAGCGTACTAGCCATAAGAACTAGAGCTAATACTAATGCTAATTTTCTTAATTTCATGTTCATGTAAACCCCCTTGGTTTAGGTTTGTTTGTCTTTACATACAGTATGTTGATGAAAACTCTCTTGTTTGCTATCTTTTGAGTCTCCTTGTTCCCTCAGCTTCAGGCAAATCAAGAGTGTAATCACCCTTCAGTACCCCTCCAGTTGGCGGAAACCGCGGGCACCTCCTTCCTAACCGACCTCACTTGTAGGATACCGAAAATGAATACAGTATTAGAGGTTACTTCTCCACCTCTTTACCAAATCCTGCTCGGGTTTGATATTTTTAGTGGAAACCTCTCCTGGAAGAATATGACTTCCAGGTCCATTGTAGCATAGAACAAGGATGATTGCGATACAAACTTTCCATGTTGGGAGAAAAATTCCTGCCCAAGAAAGATTACCATTTTCTTACTTAGGGAACGATTTCTACGTATAATTCTACCGGACTCGTGGAGCGCCAAGAGTCTTTAGCGACCACTAGACGAATCTGTACAGGATTTTTCAACTCCCGAGAGGCAAATATTGCCTCAAAGAACTCATCACCCGGCAACAATACCGCGGCTCCCCGCTCTCTGCTGATGGCTACGCCAGCATTTAAAGCAGCGTTATTCGCCTGATTCAAAATCTGGAGAATAACCAAGTCAATCTCTACCCCGCTGGCAGGATCCCAAGTGCTGGCGGCCAGCACGGTTCCTTTGGAAAAGACCATTTGATCCAAATAGTTTTCTAAATACACCCGCACCGGTACCCCAGGAATACTATTTCCTTCACTAACCGCCCGAACAATAACATCGCCTGGGGCTAACAGGACATCTTCCACTGCAAAGTCAACAACTCCGGCAGGAAGGAAGATAGCCCGATACGATTCTGATTCGGGGGCCCGAGCACTACGCCGGTAAGCTACCTCATCAACTTCCTGTAAGAAGTGTTCTAACTTAGCCCTTACTTCTTCTCTGTCCAGACCTTTCTTGATTACTGTCGTCAAAATCACTTCGCTGGCATTAAAGGCGATATCAGCACCTCGGATCTGCCCAAAAGCGGTTTCCACCAAATCATAGTCTTTGCGGACTAGATCGTAAGATTCTCGTAACTGTTCAGTCCTCGCAAGCAAGTCTGTCATTTCTTCTTCCAAGAGCGCTGCTTGGGCCTGGAGTGATTGAACTGTTAATTCTGCCTCAGCCAATTCTGCGATGATTTGAGCATAACTCTGCTCAGCCTCAATCAATTTACCTTCCGCTTCTTGCAGTTCCATTTGGGCTGTATCCCTTTGTCCCTTCATTTCCGCATAGTTCGCTTGCAGACCACGGAGCTCATCCTGAATCTCCTTCATGTTAAATAATGCGGTACGCACATCTTGAGAAGCGATACTCAATACGCCAATAGAAGCGGTGGCAATAAGTACACCAGTTACGATCGTCACTAAAATACTCGTATGTTTAGGGCGCAGACCAAATAACGTTAGTTTTTTACGACCAACGTTCATACCTATGCGATCTCCGATATAGGCAATGGCTCCTCCAACAACGGCCAAGGTTAAGATCAGAGTAAAACCGTACATGATCTGCACCTTCTTTCCCTAAAGCGAAAAATGTGCTCCTAAATAGTACTCCCGGGCTAAAGGATTTATAGCTACATCCTCTGTGGGCCCCGCCACTAACACCTTCCCTAAATGCAGAATATAAGCTCGGTCAGTAATTCGGAGAGTCTCCCGGACATTGTGGTCCGTGATAATAATCCCGAGATTGCTTGAACGCAAGCGTGCGACGATTTCTTGAATTTCGGCCACTGCGATGGGATCTACTCCGGCAAAGGGCTCATCTAGAAACAAAAAAGCGGGATCTAGCGCTAACGCCCTAGCAATTTCTGTACGCCTGCGCTCGCCACCAGAAAGCTGATTACCCTTTTGATGACGCACTGTTTCTAGATTGAACTCCTTAAGCAGCCTAGCTAGAACAGCTTCCTGCTCTTCCTTAGACAAATCTTTGCGAAACTGCAAAACTCCTCGGAGGTTTTCTTCTACCGTGAGTTTGCGGAACACCGATGGTTCCTGGGGCAAGTAGCCTAAACCAAGTCGAACACGCTGATACATGGGAAGATCCGTAATATCACGTCCGTCTAAGAAAATCTGACCACTATTTGGTTTCGTCAGTCCCAGGATCAAACCGAAGGTAGTAGTTTTACCGGCTCCATTGGGCCCTAAAAGACCCACAATTTCGCCGCGCTTAGCTTCAAAATCCACCTCTTGGACTACAGTACGCTTGCCATATACTTTCACCAACTGTTTAGCTACCAGTTGTTCCATTGTCTCCACATCCAGCCATTTCTAAGACTAAAGCGGCAGCCCGCTCCACTGAGCCAGGCTCTCCTAATTCGTTTTCCAGCTGAGAAAAATCCTTCAACATGGCCTGTCTAGCACCTTCATCGTATAGCAACTGCTCGATAGTCTTGGCAATGTTGGTGTGATTAAAGTCACCCTGAATAAACTCAGGTATCACGTGCTTTCGCAAGATCTTATTCGTAATTGTCATATAAGGTTTGCGGTTCAGCAGCTTCTCAGCAAAAAAAGTGGTACAGGGAACCCTATAAACAGCAAGTGACGGCACACCCAAAAGGGAAGACTCAAGCGAGCCGGTCCCGATTGAGGTTATGGCCAAATCTGCAGCCAACAGAACGCAAGAGGCATCCTCTTCTAAACGCACCCGCGTGGCAGAATTCTTCAAAATCTCTTCCACAAAGCTCCTACGAATGGTGGAAGCTACCGAGACAATGATCTGCAAATCAGAATTCTTCTCAAGAACCTGTTCTAAGGCCTTTAAGACAGCGGGAAGAACATTCTTTACTTCCACCTCACGTGCCCCTGGCAAAATGGCAATAACCTTACCCTGATCTGAATTGATTCCCAAGTGTTCTCGGGCTTTCGCTTGCGTTAACGAGTGATCCAGCAAATCCTTCAAGGGATGGCCAACAAAATCAACCGCGATACCAGCTTCTTGGCATAGGGCTGTTTCAGTGAGGCTAATACCCGCCACCTTATCTACGACATCTGCAAACTGGCGCAAGTTTACATTCGCTAGTCCCCGGCTTAAGGGTGTGTAGTAGTAGAGCACCGGAATCCCTCGTGATTTGGCTATTTCCAAAATCTTAAAGCCAAAAACAGGCAAACCTATTTGTAATACCAAAGACGGTTCTTCACGATCCATCGCCTCCACCACCCGTTTGATCAAACGGTTAACAATGGTGGACCCCCTTATGGACTGAAAAACGCCCAGACTTACCATCTCAGAAATATCAAAAAGCAATCTAGCGCCGGCATCATTCATCAGGGGACCCCCCACCCCATACAGTGTCGCTTGTGGACACCGCTCGTGAATCTCACCGGCTAACGCTGCACCGAAACGATCACTTGTGTTATCTCCACCAATGATCATGATTCGCGGATTCATACCCCAGCTTCCTCCTTGGGGGCAAGTACAAACGTTAGGTTTCCTTCAGCTACTACTTGGGTAGCCACTTCCGCTTGCGCAGAAATCTTTACTAAACTGCCGCGTTGCGCTTGTACAGTGGCGGTAATCACCAACTGATCTCCTGGTTTTACCACCTGTTTAAACCTAACCTTTTCAATAGCGGCTAAGAGGGGTATTACATCGCTATCGGGGGATCCGCCCACAGCCAATCCTCCAACTTGAGCCATGGCTTCCACTATCATAACCCCAGGCATAACGGGAGTTTGGGGATAATGACCCTGAAAGAAAGGTTCGTTAATTGTGACGTTTTTGAGACCCACAATCCTCTTTCCTTCTTCCCGTTCTAAGACCCGATCAACCATCAGAAACGGGTAACGGTGGGGCAATAGTCCACGGATTTGATCAATGGATAGTATATCTTCCGGTACATCCGCCACACATCTCACTCCTTACAGCTAAGAAATACGTTTTTAACTTAGCTCTATAGGACTTTCGGCACTAGTACAGATTTTCCTCTTTTGCTGGTAGAACTCTCAGTTCACCAACAGTTTCTTATAGAGGCGGGCAATCTCTGAACGTGGCTGTGCAAACACTTCTTGGGGAGATCCTTCCTCAACTACCCGCCCATGATCCATGAAGACAATGCGATGAGCTACCCTAAGGGCAAAGGATACTTCATGGGTGACGATTACCATGGTTGTACCGGTTCCCTTCACCAGTTCCTCCATTACTTCCAGAACCTCACCAACTAAAATTGGGTCTAAGGAAGCGGTCGGTTCGTCCCAGAGCATGATTTCGGGGTTGCTTACCAAAGCTCTAGCGATACCTACCCGTTGCTGTTGACCACCGCTTAATTCATGTGGTCTCCGCCCCTCGGTCGCTTTGAGACCTACCCGCTCTAACGCCACACGGGCACGTTCCTTAGCCTCATCAGGGTCCATGCCCCCTAGAACCAGATGAAACATAACATTTTCCAGCACTGTCAGGCGGGCAATCAAATTGAACTGTTGAAAAACAAAGCCTACTTTTCGTCTGAATTTCTGTAGATCCGCCCCCTGTAAGGCCAGTACATCTTGTCCTGCTAAGAAAATGGAGCCGTGATCAGGTTCTGTCAGACGATTGACACAGCGAATCAGGGTGGACTTACCGCACCCTGATGGACCCATAATCACAACCGTTTCACCTTTGTCTACCGTCAAATCTACTCCATCCAAAGCCACAAGCTTGCCGTAAGACTTGCGGAGATCCTTAATTTCCAGCATCTGTCACCCTCCTTAAAACTGCTGCTTAAAGCGGTTAAGCAAATTGAGTAATCCAGGCCGACTTGGAGGAATGACTACTTCGCGCATAATCTGCAGATTCGAAAGCCCTAAAGATTGACCAGCCATAAGCTCCATACTATCAACGGGACTAAAACGTTCAGAGAAAATAACAAGTAACACACCCAAAGCAAAGCCGATCAACACGACCATAAATGGGCTCACAAAGGGGATTTGTGCCCTAGCTAGGAAGTAAACACTGGTTAAGATCACGGCCCCTAAAGTCCCACCGAAGACAAGCAGAGGGTCAAAATAGCGAAGCCAACGCCTAGTAAGTGGTTTTTCGCAAGCACGGAGGTGCTTTAAGGTGCTAAAAACAATAGCATGATCCAGAACAAGTACAATCATGGTAAAGATGATAGCCAGCATTCCTGCCACAATTGAACGGACCTCTTTAAGAATCCTGAAAATTTCGCCCCTAGCATCAGGAGAGACCATACCAACAGAAGTGGAATAAGTGTGTAAATAGGGGTGCTCAAGTTCAGCTTGGAATATCGCCTCTAGCTCCTTTTCGTTTAGTTGTTCTCCTTGGATTAAAAGTTGGACTCTCTCCCCTGGAATCACCTGGCCACCTAAATAGGTGTTAATCAGCCGGATGGATTGTCCAATCTCAGCATCGTTCAAGTTGGGAAGTGTGTCCCTAACAAACCCGATTTGTTCCATAATAGCCGCCACATCAATTTCTTGTACATTGGCGATCTGCGTGCTGATCCCATCCAAACTTTGACGCATCTGTTCAATATCAAGATGTTGTAGGGAGTCCAAAGACTCCTCACCAGAATGAATCACACCTTGCGCCAAGGTTTGAAAAAGACCATTCAGGAGTAGGGTAACTAGGAATTGCTCGCCAGACGAACTGGCATCACCCTTAGTAATGCCCTCATTGAGCTGTCTCATTTGGACCTGTAATACCTCTAACTGCATTAACGCTTCTTGAAAGGTAACCAGTACCGCTTCCGCATTATCCACAGCGGTGCTAGCTTGTACAGAGAGTTCCTCTAACTCAGCGAGTAGTCGTAAACTCTCATCAACTGCATAAGCAAGGCGATAACGCTCGTTTTCAATCTCCACTTCACCGATGAACTCACCGCACTCTCCCTCACCTTGGTAACGGAAACCACTCTGCACAACTCTATCGGTGGATTGAACTGGTGAGCCCTGCACAATCATACCATCAGCTAGATCGCCATAGACACCGGTTACTTCAACAATTAACTCTTGAGACATTTCTGCATCCGTTTCTAGAACTATCAACTCGCCCACCGCCAAGTTCGCTTCGGGAGCTGGAGAAATGCGTACTTTAGAAGCGTAGCTAGTGAGAAAATCTCGCATTTCCACCAATGTCTTCAAAAAGGCATCCAGGTCTTCTCCATATTCTGCAGAAGTTACGTTGGCGTAACGATTAGAAGTAAATTGTGCCAGGGAGCGCAAAACATCTAGCGCCTGTGCTCCAACTTCCTGAGTGTCAACCTCAAAGCCCATGGGAAAACGAAGTTCTAAGATTTGATATTGCGCTAAAATCTCTTCGAGTTGACCGGTTATCTGCGCAACATCATCCTCACCTCTGGCCACTACAACTAAATTAGCGCCATCTTTGACCACAAACTTGACCGCTTCAAGGGCTTGGATTTGATCTCTCAGCTCTTCTCGTACGGCAGAGTGAACCCCACGAATTAAGACGCTAGGTTCCACAACTAAAGTATAACCATTTAAGCCAGGAACCGCGCCAAAATAGGAGGTTATGCTCTCCAAAACCTCCCTAGTACGATATTCATTGGGTAAACCAAAAAAGATATTAGCTTGTCCAGCAATGCTCAAGGTCTCATTCAGTTTGTACCCCGGAAAGGATTGCTCACCAATACGCTCCAGTTCCCTGAGCGCTGCTTCCTTCGCCTCGTCGCGAATGTGCAAGATTAGATCATACTCACCGTACTCACCAATCATCTCATCGAGGGTATCCCCAAAATAGGCATCGATGGCCCAAGCGATGCCTTGGGAAAACACCGTACCTACGATTATTGTTAAGACAAGTAAGAGTATTAGGTCTTTATAAAATCCATCGCGAAAAAAACGGAGCATTACCCTTCCTCCTCACCTAGTGCCTTAATTATAACATGGCTCTAGCTGGGTCTTAAGTGGTAATGCTCGCTAGTATTGTCATTTATTACTTGTAGTACTTTCAGAATTAAACTCACCTTGGAAGGAACCAAAGAACTGTAGTTCACTTTTCTCTAATAGCATTAAGAAGCGCTCGCCCTCTAAAACCCCATCTTCGAAGATGACGCGTACCTGTCCAATAAAGAGGGCTTCGTCAGTTTCTTCATTGTACACCAATTCATTCGCGTAAACGGTGGCATCTTCTGTAGTTACCACCACATTTCCGGTTGCCTCCAGCTTACTTTCATCACCATAGTATTCAATGGTATCGCCGGTAAGCTCAAAATCATCTTTAGTAAGTTTAGCCCCGACGCTGAAGATAAGGTAATTGTCCTCAGTACGCCATTCCATCTGCTTGCCTATGATTTGCACTTCCTCAAAAACGACTTGAATTAAAGCATCTTCAAAGGCGGTCACATCCGCGTAAAAAACCTGAGCCTGACGATCATAACGTCCCGTCACCTGATCTGTGGGCACCCCTGTGATTTCCAGCGTTCCCACCTTTTCCTCTGCCCAAACTATGCCAGTCGCCATCACGAGCAAGCCAAGGAGCAGGGGAAAAACTCGAATCCTCCTAATCACTTTCGCCTACCTCCCCTTCCACAAGCAAACTTCCGTAGAAGTCCAGCATCTCATCATCCAAGCGATAGACCACTTCGTCCAAACTCCATACCATTCGTCCCTCACGGACGTGTACATTGTTTTTCAGATATAGCTGATTGCTGGTTGCTTCCAGGATCATCTCAGCTGCTTCAATCTCCATCCCGTTCCACAGAATAGAAACCGGTCCTGGTGAGGACAGAGTCTCCTGCTTACCATCCCAGACTAGAAGATCGCTCTCCAACCGAAAGTTATCTTCACCCTCAACCACAACAGTACCTTCCAGCCTGAGCAGATCAGACTTGCGCTCCCAAGTTGCTTGTTCAGTCCAAATGCTCAAATAGGGTTCTTCACCTTGAAACATAACGATTTCATCCAGATCCCTCAGTGTAACTTGATCCCCTGCCTGCAAGACAGATTTACTTAAGATTTCCCATTGTCTTACGCCATCCTTACGTCCAACTAGTCTGGATTCGATAAGTTGCACACTAGGGGGAACCGCCTCCGGTGGGGGCGGTGGTTGGACCAAGTATTTAAAGGTAATCACAAGCAAAGCCGTCACTACCAGCAAAACAGTAATACCGATCCTTTTTGCCTTTTTTGACAGACTGATCACTCCTTCACCCCAATGATGTCGGAGACCTCTTCTAAATCAAAAAGACTTAGACCGTCTTGCGAATCCCAACCAATGGGCAATGTGGGAAATGCATTGATGGTGTACTGCAGGGCAACCCTCTGAACTACATGGTCATAGGAGACACTCAACGACCTGCAATGCAAATCCTTGGTGACAGTGATCTGCCCCCGTGTAAAGACCTGCTTGGGGGGTTCAAAGATACTGTCATAACTAACCTGCCAAGTCGAACCTACAGGAACTGAAATGCGGGCATCTACCCGTTCCAGAACTTGTGATGCTGGCTGATAACGCACACCTAACCCCAAGTCCACCTTGTCCTTCTTGTACTCCACAAGGGGAACGATTCTGTTCCGCGTATTGTTATTCGGATCATAGCTAGCATAGAGATTTAGGTTCCAGATCTGATTAGGTCTGTAATTTGCCTGCAACGTCACGGTACCAAATCGCCTAGTAAGAAAATCGTAACTGTTGTTCACGTTAACGTTCCACTTTGAATCATTGTAACCAAGTCTGAGGGTAAGATCCTGAAGTGGTCTCTGAGCATCAAAACGAAATGGCGACTCTCCCCAAACGTCCCTACGCCTGAAAGTACCAGTCAGTTGCAGGTTACTTGTGAACTTTTGAGTTAGTGCCATACGTCCGTAGGTCCAAGTCTGCCACCCTCCCCCACTATAGGCTGCCGAGTTTACATCCCCTTGATAGCTAATAGATGTACCGCTCGTTGGCTGCCACACTTGTTGCTTCAAACCAATTTGACCGTACACTCTGTTTTTGGTGATCAACGAAGGCCGTTCTCCATAGTGACCCCAAACCAGTTGAGACTGCAAAGGCAACTTAGGAATACCCAAGTCACTTACTTCCCACTTTAGTTCAGGTATACGTTGTACACTTCGCCATGGCTGGGTTGAGGACTCTAGTAAGTCTGGATTAAATTGTTGCTGCATAGTCAAAGTGACCCTATGCTTACCTTGCCGATAGCTGGTAGAAGCTAAATAATCCACTAGGCGCAGGACCTCTGCTGTCTGCCGTTCCGTGATGTTCCCCCTTAAATTAAAACGCCAATTATCAGTAAGATTCTGAGACCAATACAGTCCCAGATCCCTCTCTTCCAGGGTCTGAGCGGTGGGGGTACGCTTAATTTTGAACCAAGTTTCCGCGTTCAGATTTGGCAAACTGAGCGTTACCCTATTATCCGAAGTAAGGTCCTTCTTCAGCCAGGTGTTGTGCAGAGTGGTATTGGTCTGAAACCCCCAATTTTCCTTTGTCACCTTGTGGGAAAACGCGCCTTTATACTCTAAGTCTGGGCTGGTCGGTATACCATAGAGATAGATCGAACCGGTCCCCCAGCTATCCAAATCATAGTTATGACGCACGCCCAAACCGACCCCTAAACGGGTGAACAAGTCTAGATATACCTGTCCATGAGCGGAGGAACTGTGGTAATAATTGAAGGCATTCTTGATGTAATACCCCTCATGCTCACTATAACCTACTTCGGGCAGGCTGAATCTATTAGCGTCTGTATCCAAAGGAATTACAAGATAAGGCCAGTAAAAGAGGGGGATTTTTCCCTCATAATAGGTAACGCCCCTGATTACTATCTTTTCATCAGGAATCAGTTCTAACTCCTTCGTAACTAGGCGAAAATGACTTTCCTCCAGATCACAAGTGGTAAACTCCCCTTGTGACAAAGTATACTTTTCCTCAGAGAGGCTAATAGACTCTCCCGCCAAATAGACGATCCCCGTTTCCTCAGGCAGCATGATTTCTGCTCGGGCTCGGGAGAAAACACCCTCTCCGCTCTCCAAATCGAAACTGAGGTACTCGCCGCGCAGCTCTTGGTCTTCCTGGCGAAGGCGAACCCCTCCCTCAAGGACCAACTCGCCGGTGGACAAATTGACCTGAAGCTTGTCCCCCATTAGAATCAGCTCGCCATAGGTCACTTGCACATCGCCTTGGGCTACAAAGATCTGCTGCTCCAAATCATAAGAGCCTGTTTCTCTCGCGACAATACGCACCCGCTGCTCTGAACCAAAGGCTAAAGGGGTCAGGGCAATGAGGGCGAGTAAAATCACACAGATTGATGTGGCAACAAGGCTCTTACGGGATGCCACTGTGACTACCTCCCTACTAATACATACGATCAGACAGCACCAAAAAGACAAAACCACTAACAGCAAACAGGACGTTAACCAACCAGGCAGCGAGTAAAGGCGAAAGTACCTCGTTAATTCCGAGCGAACGGGAAACCGAGATGGCCACATAGTAGCACAATAGAACCACGATGCTCACAATAATCCCATAGGAACGCCCACCCTTGCCCATTAATGCTAAAGGAGCGGCAAAGAGGGCAAAGACGAAGGAAGCCATGGGTAAGCTGAGTTTCATGTGGTAATCCACCACAAAGGAACGTACCTTTAAACCGCCACGCTGGAAGCGCTCGATATACTCACCCAGCTCTTTGCGACTCATCTCATCAACAGAGCGTTGGTTCCCTAGGTAAATTTCGCCCTCTTGCTCGGTGACGATCTCCATCCTCTGAAACCTGCTTTCAAATTGCACAAAGCCTTCTTCATCAAGTTCCTGATACACACCATCAAACAGCACCCAGGTATGTTCTTGAAAGATACCGGTCTTGGCACTGATGATGCTGGGGAAGTTGTACGTATCCAACTCGTATACTAAGATTTTCTTGAGTTCATTAGTCTTAGTCTGGACCTCACCAATATAGAAATAACGATCATCGCCTCCATGGAAAAACACGTTTTCTTCGACTATGGGTACACCCTCGGAAAAAATGATCTGCCTGAGAATATTCTCAAACTTTTGGTTAGCCAAAGGAACAATGTGTTCCGAGGCAGCAAAGGTAAGACCGCTGATTACCATCCCCAACACTAAAATAGGCGTAATCAAACGGGGAAAGGATATTCCACTTCCCCGCAAAACAGTCATTTCGTTATCCTGTACCAAGCGTCCCACCGCCAGCAAAGTTGCAAACAACGTGGCAATGGGTAAAGTCATGACGGCTGTAGCAGGAATGCGATAGAGAAGCATTCTCCCCACCGTGAATACCGCTACTTCGTTAACGAAAATGAGATCTGTCAGCTGGAACAAAAGCCCGCTCAACAGCACCACCGTAAAACCAGAAACACAAAATACGAAGGGAGCGATAAACTCACGCGTCATGTAACGATCAACGATCTTCATAGCACTTACACCTCACCGGTGTGATCATCTTAGAAAGTCACTTTGTAGTTCAAACCAAAGCTTAATCCATGACCGATGGCTAAACCAACATTCGCCTTCAATTCTGGACTGAACTGGGCTATCATTCCGCCGTTAAGGCCTTGCCCATCATACTCCATAAAGACGGAAGTGGTGGGAACGTTGCTGGTCTTAACGGGATTGAGCATTAACGTTATGCCAGCCATTGCCCGTGAATAACGTCCCGAGCCAAGGGCCACATGACCTCTGAGACTAGGGGTTCCTAATTGTTTGGAGACAACCGCATAGAGATGCTGCTGTTCTAAAGACAGCTCTCCGCCGATGGCAAAACCGGGCCGCTCATTTGATTCTTCAAAAATTGCACCCTTGAGCGTAGCATATAGCGAACCGTTTAGACTCTGCCGAAGCCCCAAGCTGATACCTGGGAAAATCCCAAACTGCGCCCTAACTGTGTTCACACCTCGATGGTGAACAAAGTCCATTTCCATACTTCCCTGACCTTGAACATCTGCCGTAGGAGCAACCAACACCGTCGATGCCATTGCTGGAACAGATAAGACTACAACTAATATTGCGACCAATATTGCCCTTGGCATTCTTTTCATAAACACAACCTCTTTTCCATTCTTCTACCTGTAGTTATTCTCTCCTTATAAAACGATTACCTGCCTGACTCCTATGGGAGTTAGTGGATTGAAAAAAGCCACCCTAGGCGGGTGGTCTCCGTATGTTCGGGTTTGTCTATTGCAACTCTCGGATTACCTCAGCACTGATGTCTCTTCCTCCAAAGCGCACCACATCGTCATCCAGTACTACAGAGATATTGAGACGTTCCGCAACCTTTTTTATCACACTGTCCACTTCGGTCTGCAGTTGCGTTTCGAGTTCCTGACGATAGGCTAAGTACTGGGCATAGGCCTGCCTTTCCCGATTGGCGCGATCCACATCTTCCTCTGTGGGTTCTTCTTCCAGATTAAACTGGGTAATCAGTTCATTGTAGCGATCTGCTAGCATCTGATTTAACTCCTGGGCACGGGGACTTTCATCTACCACCTTCAGTAGGTTGACGGTACCTATCGTTTCTCCGCCAGTTCCTGCCGTTAAAGCCCAGACCAACGCAATGGTTAGCAAACCTGCTAAAGCCCAAGGTAGATATTTCACTCCACTGTCACCACCTTACTGTTGGATAAAAGCGTAGTTCTGTACCTAGTATGACCTATTTGCTCTGACGCTACCCAAAGCTGGCCCCATTTTTTCCAGTTCCTCTTCCAACTCTTCTAATAATCCTAAGCGATATTGGGCAAACTCATCATTCATGGTCCGCTCTAGCCCGTTCTGGAGGGCTAAGACCTCTTGCTCCGCCCGCTGTTCATGTTGGGTCTGGAGCTCCTGCAATTTCAGCTGAAAGGACTCTTCTAATTCTTCTTGATGGACTGCCAGTTCGTCCTGGAGGTTGCTAATCTGTGCTAGTTTTTCCTGTTGTTCCTCGGGTGTCAAAGTAACTAAAATCAGCTGAAGTTGGAAACCCAATATTTCATTTGTCACCTGCTCTTGAAGGTCCTGCGCTTGGGCCTTTAGCTCAGCCTGCAGTTCGTTAACGGCATTTTGGAACCTTTGAGCTTGCTCGCGGCGCAACTCCCCAACTTTCTGGGAGAAAAGGTCCTCCCCGGCCTGCTGAAGTTCCTCACTGTAGGCATCAAGTTCTGCCTCTTTTATGGCTAAAAGCTCTTCTACCAACAGAGCACGATCCTCTTTATGTTCCTCCGCCTGTATTTCAGGCAGGGAAGCGATTGACCCTGTAAAAAGAAGCATAATCAAAGTCAATGTCACAAATAATCCAAAGACACGCAACATTCCTCATCCTTTGCCCTAGTTTGGCTTGCTGCCATCATTATAGCAATGGGAGTGGACCGGAACAAATGTAAAAAAAACCAGTGGCCAAGCTCATAGGCTGGGCCACTGGCAGATTCTCAGATCTTAAACTCTAGAAAGTTTGACCGATACCAAAATAGAACTGACCTTTACGGTTATCCTCTGCATCCTTACCCCAACCATAGTCTAAGCGAAGTAAGCCAATTGGTGTATCTAACCGCACCCCTAAACCGAAGCTATTATGCAGGGCATCAAGTCGTAGGGTTTCACCCTTATCCCAAGTGGTACCCCAATCGGTAAAGACTACACCCTGAACCTTTTCCACTATTGGGAAACGGAACTCGGCGTTCATCACGAGCATGTGATCACCGAACAAACCTAAGTCTTTGTCACCATAGGAGTAACCTCTTAGAGTATCTGCTCCACCAATCTTAAAGTTCTCGTCGGTGTTCTCAAAGGTTCCTCCTACCAGTCTTCCGCCTAAACCGCGCAGAGCCAAGACATAGCCTCCATCCCAAACCTCGAAGAATCTACTATGCTCTAAACGCAACTTAGCGTACTGGCTGTCTCCACCTAAGACTTTGGCGCCTAACTCCAAATAGGCATCATTCTTATAACCGTCTGTGGGGAAGAAAGGATGATCAACGGTATTCGTGTTCACACCAAAGCCGATAGTACGATTATTGTAGTCGTCTGGTACGTCATCCACATTACCCGAAACAAAATCGTAAGTGGTATTTTCCATTTTCAAAGTGAGGCGTCCCCTAGTAAACTCTGTAATGGGACGACCTAATGTCAGATCTCCACCAATCCTAACCTGCTTGCTTTCTGTTGTAACATCGGTGTCAGGATTGGTATCAGAATCAGGAGTCACCTTGCGGTAAAGATTAGTTCCAAGGGAAATGCCTGATTTGGTAATATATGGCTCATAAAACCCGAGTTCAAACGAATTAATCTGTTTTCCTAAACGGGCGGTGGCGTTAATTCTTTGACCACGACCCAAGAAGTTATCATCCGATACTTCCACAAAACCAACCAATTTTTCGGCGGAACTATAGGCGATACCAAAGGTAGCTGCACCAGTTTTCCGCTCATTTAGGTTGATGGTGAGTACAGTCTCGTCGGGATTGTCTTCATCTGAGAAATCACGACTGAGCTCATCAAAATAGCCAAGCATGAGCACTCTGCGCAAGCTGCTATCGATCTCTTTAAGGTTGACTGGATCGCCAACTTTAAAGCTGAGCTCCCGTTCAATAACGAAATTCTTGGTCTTTTCATTTCCTTCAATGACAATATCCTTAATCTTCGTTTGGGCCAACTCGATATTGATACTACCAGAGGTATCGGCACCCAAGTCCGCAACCCGAGCTAAATAACCGTGCTCCATGGCCAGCCATTCTCTGAGCTCATAAAGATCTTCCCAGAGGTCATGGACATTAAGGATATAGCCAGGCTGTGTCCTCATCTTCTTAGCATAGTCGCCAAAAGGTACACCAGTAACCCCGGAAAAAGAAACATCTTGTACAATCGGGTTTTCCACTACTACGAAAACTACCTGGACGCCCCCTAAAGCGGGGTCAACGCTAGCTTGAACGTCCTGGAAATAGCCCAAATCGTAGATAGCTCGAATATCATCTAGGATTTTCTGCTCCACTGCGGGCTCATTAATCCGGGTTTTCAAAATGCTAGCCTTAATTGTCTCAGTATCAACGAATTTGTTACCACTTACTGTAATGGACCTCACCACACCGAGGTCTTGAGCATATACAGCTGCACTTGAAACCGAGAAAACCAAGCCTAACACGATTAGTGCAACTAATACCCTGGCTGAACCATGCCTCATTGTCCTGCCTCCTACACACATTGATTTTAATCTCTTTTCACTATTTCTACTATCTTATTCGCTTTCCTCTTGCCAACTATGGGTACTTCCTGAAGAAAAAACCAGCTACTATCTTCTTTTAATAGATATTGAGATCAAACGTAGCCATACCATCTAAGACAAACTGTGTAGATAATCTAACCCTTGTGGGCTCTAGGGGGGCTTCAGCCCATGCATAATAGTTCAGAGGATCAGAGGACTTAGTTTCATCCTCTTCCTGCTCGTTACCATCCTCTGAAGTATTTTCCAAGAAGGGATAGAACTCCGCTACAATCTCATTGTTTCTCTCCCGATCCATGTACTCTTTGATCAAATCATCAAGCGTATCTGCATCTGACACAAAGCTTTTGACCGGTTCATCGTCTTGCTCCTCAGGTTCTAAGATGCTGGTATGCACCGGAGGCTTAGCCACATAATAACCTGAACCACCGCTACGCACTGTGACTGTGAGTAATCCCGGGGCTGTATCTGGAGGAATCTGAATGCGCATTGTACGCGTTTCACGTGGTCCGCGGTAAGGACGAATGGCGACCTCCACATCAACACTTTCCCCCGCCTTCACGTAGGAACTACTTGGTGTAGCCTTCTCGATGGTGGCGGTCTTTCGTTCTTGGGAGACTTCCACTTCTATTTTAAGATGCTCTAAGTTGACATCTTGCAGTGTGTTATCTACCAACAGCTCCAGTCCAGAGAGTAGATCTGTTAGGGACCACACAGCAATATCGGTATCACTATAAAACAAGTTTTCCCTTATCATGCGCTGACCAAAATCCCGTGAGCTGAACTCGATTCGCACAAAAGAAGTTCCATCTCCTAAACGATCAAGCGTTGCGTCAACACTCTGATAAGCACTACTAATCACTAGAGGGATCATTAACTGACCCTCTTTAATAGATTCTAGATGAAAATCCTGGCGAATATCGCGATCCAAGTCTGTAACGACAATAGTAATCGGCACATACTCCACTAAACTGCCCAGCCTACCACCGAGACCAACAGCACGATCTTGTTCTATCTTACCTACTGTGGAACCTAAAGACACTATCTTAAAGGGGACTTCTAAGCTAGGTAGAGTGTAATGCACATACGCGGCCGAAGCAAAAAAATCAACATCACCGCGGTGGGTAAAGGGGTGACCGAATGCTATAAAACGACCATCCTCTTGAACATGGGTAACGGTGCCGAACGATGCAACCTGAAAATCGCCCTTCAAGAGCTGAATGCCAACCATACTCCCCGGCTCCAAATGGGCAGTGTTAAGATTGGAAGTAGCCGCTAGAGCTGGCATCAATTGCACCTGTTCTACACCTAAAGCTTCACTAAGATACTTTGTACTTCGTTCGTTTAATCCCTGTACAACCAAGGGAGAACGCACTGCCACGACATCACCCGGTAAGACGGGTTCAGGCAAGGGCATTGCGTCGTAGATTTTAAACATATCCACCGCTGGAGTAACTAGACCAATGCGGTGATCTGTCATGGCATAGGTGTAACCGATAGCTCCCAATAGACGGTCCTGGATGTACACGGGACTTCCACTCATCCCCTGGGCGATACCTCCGGAGCGTTCTATAACATCACCACTAACTCTCACCATAATTAAGTTGCTCAGGGGTGGACTTTGGGGTACCAAACCTAAAACTTCCACATCAAAACTCTCGATGGTGTTTCCTGAAATTACCGTTTTGCCCACTCCCCTTAAACCTGGTCTAACCTCTTCTGGGAGAAACAACTCTTGGGCAAAAACCGTGAACGTGCCACAAAGAAAAAACACAAGCATAATTACTGCCAACCGAAATGGCAATTTTTGCATAAACCCACCCCTCGCTAGCCTCTACCTAGAACCTGTAACAACAACTATGGCATTACTTACTGGTCGTTCCTTGCCATCTGAGGGAAGGTTCAGAACCAGATTACGAATGATCATAGTTGTGGAACCGCCTCCGTCCAAATTCATGGCCTGCTGTGCTCCTAGCTCTAGTAAGAGGTTTCCTAGTTCCTCTAAAGTCATGCCTACGGAGACATGTGGTTGCCTTCCATTCACGGTAACCAACAAAAGTTTGTGATCGGCAGTGATTCCGATGGCGGTGCGGGGAGCTCGCCCCTTTAAAATATCGTCTTTAAATAGCTCAGCTTCGCCTGTGATCTCCAGTTGCCCATCACGAATTAGCCTGGGACCACCACCAATAATCTGAGTCACACCTAGTTCTTCCCAATTTGGATGCAATGAATAGTTTACTTCAAGTGCATCGCCAATCTGAAGATCTGCTAACAGTTGTCTCCGTTCACCGTGGGCAGATAGGACTAAACCACCTTTAGGAATAGTACTGTTTCCAATCTGAATCTGCGTCACAATTCCATCCACCACAGTCACTTCATAGCCAAATGAGTTGGTGTTGGTTTTCGTTCCGTAGTAATCAGTATAAATGATCAGTTCATCTTGCAGACGGGGACGATTGAATCCTGAAATCTCACTAAGCAGGTTACCATCAGAGCGTAGAACCTCACCGGAGAAACTAACATTATCCATAACTACTCCCGCAGGTCCAAGGCCTACTGCTGTACGATTGGCGTAAGGTTCACTCACTAACTCCCCATCGATCATCAAAACACCCAAAGGTCTTCCGTTGGAGGCAAAATATGCGCCATTCACAGCAACAATCGCCCCGGTACGCTTGGCTAAAGAACTCACCTGTTCTGCACCGAAGACTTTATCTTGGGCCAAGGCCAACTTTATTTCAAGGTTGCGTCTGAGATCAATCTCTAAATAGTTTACCACATTGGGTCCAAAAGAGTCAGCCCTTCTTTGATGACCATAGATCACACCGGGCTCAACCATACGTCTGGTCGTATTCTCGAAAACTTTGGATATTTCCAACTGGAAAAAGTCCTCAGTTTCCGTGATTACTCCCTCAGGAAGTTGATAATGGAACTCCAAAACCAACCGGGAAGCACCGGTTCTTTCTTCAGTGTAACGTACTTCCTTGAGAGCCACATCACGCAGAGCTGAATCCTGGAACAACTGCCGAATTGGTTGGTTAGAATCGATAATTACTTTCATAGGATGCGATGTATAACTAACGGAATAATCCTGATCAGGGCTTGTGGGCAAAGTGACGAGCACACGGTCAAAAAGCGCCGTAACCCCCCAGAGGGTTTCTGCGTCACATGGACTGGAACAAAAGATGAATATTAAGGCGATTAAGAATAAACCTAAGCCAGTGATCTTGCGATGCTCCACAAATATGCCCCCTTTATTTTCCTTATACAGTTCTGGATACCAGGGTGTTTTCCTGCCAGAAAATAAACTCCACAATGACTTCTTGTGGAGTTTAGCCCGTTAGTCTTGATCCGAAACGTATCTCGACATCTGTTCATATATAAGCTTTGCTAAGCCAACACTCTGGGCTTGCGAAGAATTGATGGACATCTCTTGGTCTAGCATGGATTGAAACATTTTTTCTGCCTTGCGGTCCCCAAACAAGTCATTTTCGGGGATAGTGCGACGCATCTCTTCCATCAGTAACTGGAGAAATATCGCTTCAAACTGCTGTGCGGCATCCTGTAATGCCTTCTGAGAACTAGACTGACGCTTAGAAAGCTCCTCAGCCTTGTCCAGCTTTATGTCGCTCGGACTCCAATTTACACGCACTAAACACCCTCCCCTAAATTATGATCAACTCGCCAAATAGGGCTCCGGCAGCTTTTACTGCCTGCAATATGGCAATAATATCTTGCGGTGTTGCACCTACCGCATTGAGAGCATCCACCAAATCCTGGACATTGGGAGTGCCGCCTAATACGGTCGAATGTCCATACTCTTCGTTAAACATCTGCTCGCCCCAGATGGAATCTGATTGGGTACTTGGTGCATTGGACTGAACCTGTACCTTCAAATTACCATGGGAAACAGCCACTGCGGCGATCCGTACTTGGGATCCCATCACAACAGTACCAGTCCGCTCGTTGATAACGACCCTCGCGTTGGTGTCAGGGCGAATCGGTAATTCCTCTAGCTCCGCTATGAAACCAACTACATTGGTCAAATAAGCTGCCGGGACAGTAATTTCCACGGTACCCTGATCTCTAGCCCATGCTAGGTTCTGCTGATAGGCTTCGTTGATCACTTGTACCAGCCTAGTTGCAGTTGTGAAGTCGGGTTCCATTAAAATCATAGAAACCGAACCTTGTTGGGCAAAGTCATAGGGTTCCAGTTCCCGTTCTACAATTGCCCCATTAGGTACTGTTCCTACAGTCGTATGGTTAACCTGGCCACCGCCAGATCCCCGCACAACAAATCCACCAATGGATACGGGGCCTTGGGCTACAGCATAAACTTGACCGTTAGCCGCTTGTAGAGGAGTTTGCAACAACAAACCTCCTTGGAGACTGCGAGCATCTCCGATGGAAGACACAGTCACATCCAAACGATCTCCACTCCGCAATGAAGTTGGTAAATCGGCAGTAACCATCACAGCTGCAATATTACGCATCCTCAGATCATTGGCGGAAACAGTAATTCCAAAGCCTTCGAGCATATTAGCGATCATCTGAATGTTGGCCCTGGATCCAGAACCATCACCTGTACCCTGGAGACCCACAACCAAGCCGAGACCATAAATTTGGTTTTCGCGAACGCCTTGTACTCGGGCAACATCTTTGACACGCACGATGGGCGTATCATAGCGAATGGGCTCAACCATTTGAGCCAAGACGGCGTTTCCTGCCAGGAGGACGATTACTAAAACCAAAAACGCTATTCTTTTGGACATGAACGTACCTCCTTTAGAACAACCAGTTAAAGATCCGGGTGATAATACCTGGGTTATTCTTATCTGCTACTATACCAGTACCTACGAACGCGATTTCCGCATCTGCTACAAAGGTGGATAAGACGGTATTGTCACGTGCCACATCTTGATTGCGAACTAGGCCAGTAATTACGATCTCCTGCTCTTCGCCATTAATCGTTATCTTTTGCCTGCCTTCGATGCGCATGGTGTTATTGGGCAAAGCTTCTACCACCTTGGTAGTGATCTTTGCAGTCAGACTACCTCCCCGAGTAGTTGAGCCGTCAGAGGCAAAGGAGTCGCCTCCCCCCAACTTCAAAAGGGGAATTAAGTCTGCTAGAACACCCATGCCGGGACCAACCGATACCTCTGAATCCTTGCCAGTAGCGGTACTGGCGGTCTGTCTCGCTTGAGCTTGTTCTACAATAATTACTGTTACTAAATCACCTGGTCGCTTTGCCTTTTGATCCTCATACATAGATGGTTTATCCACTGGGTACAAAGATTGGGCTTGGATCGCGAGCCCCGAGGTTAACACCATAACTAGAACCAAAAAGCTCACAAATCTAAACTTTTTCATGGAGTACCTGACCCCCTCATATTCACCTCAACAGTATGGGCATCAATGATCATAGCTGACAACCTCTGCCGCGACAGTGTGTTTTCGACCACTATAATTTCCCCAACTCCACCACTTTCCCGGGCTATTCCAGGAGCGGTCACCACTAAAGATGAGGTGCGAACCAAGATGGTAACGCTAGCTCCCCGTTCGATCACTGGCACCGCTTCCACATTCAACTCAGTTAAAAGAGCACCAGCTAGGATATGCCTACTTGCACGCATCCCCACAAAATCCTCTAAACGACGGGGATCCGGTTGGCCGCTTCTAAATTCCCGTTCTTCCACTTCAAGATCTTCCAAGGTGATTACTTCACCGCGGGGTATATCCCGGGCCGCAACCACCACTTCATAGATGGGGAAACCTGGTTGGGTCCTTTCCAGAGGCTGTGTCTTAACGGCAGCTTCCATTCCAAAAACTTGGATGGTCGTTGCCCCGGCAAATTGGATCTTCCGTAAATCCAGACCACCCTGGCGGAGTCTCACCTCAATTTGCCCCTTCGTTAAGCGCCTGGAACTACCTGGCCGAGGTGCAGTACCGGCATTTATTTCCGCAACTCGGCTCGCCAGCTCTGGCGGACCCGTGATCTCAGCAATCTCTCCTAGCAAAAGCTCCGTGCCTGAAACAGTTACGTTTTCTGGCAAGGTCAAAATCACCACTTCTTGCTCTGCGCCCCAGACCACAGGACTAACCAGGAGAAAAATGCTAAGTAGTGTCCAAACTACAGTTTTCATCATTTTTACCTACGTAAGTTGTTCGCTGCCTGCAGCATATCATCGGAAGCTTGAATAGCTTTGGAGTTACTCTCATAAGCCCGCTGGGCAACGATCATGTTTACCATTTCTTCCACAACTTGCACATTGGACATTTCCAAGAAGTTTTGGCTCAATGTACCAAAACCTTCCAGGCCCGGTGTACCAAGCATGGGTTCACCGCTAGCGGCTGTTGCAGTATAGAGATTTCTACCAGCACTTTGTAGGCCGGCATTATTCACAAAACGAACGAGCTGCAACTCGCCGATACGCTCAGGCTCGCTATCGCCAGGACGCATAATGGTCACACTGCCATCGGAGCCAATACTTAGTTCTAAGGCATCTGCCGGAACCACGATTTCAGGTTCAATCGGAAAACCATCGGATGTGGTTAAGCGTCCATCGGCGTCTAACTTAAAGGCACCATCCCTCGTGTAGCGGATGCCTCCGTCGGGCAGAAGCACTTGGAAAAACCCATCGCCTTCAATTACCACATCTAAAGGATTGTCCGTCTGCTGATACATACCTTGGGAGAACACCTTTTGAGTGGCAACTGGTCTTACACCATGACCAATTTGAATACCGGTGGGTACTTGGGCACCAGCTGTTGAAGGTGTACCTGCATACTTAACAGTCTGATACAAGAGATCCTGAAAATCCACTCGACTCTTCTTAAAGCCAGTGGTGTTCACGTTCGCCAAGTTGTTAGAAATAGTGTCGATCTTCGTCTGTTGGGCCGACATCCCGGAGGCGGCGGTCCACAATGCGCGCATCATAACAAAAAAGCCCTCCTTGTATGTTTAGAATTAAACACAGCTCAAGAAAGGGGTTGAAGAAACTATCTCAATCGGTCGATAGCTTCACGGCTTCTGTTTCCAGTCCAGCCTATCCCCTTAAAACTTAAGTACTATACATCATTAATTACTTTACCCAGGGTTTCATCGAAAGCTTGTACTGCTTTCTGATTCGCCTCGTACGCCCGTTGAATGTTGATCAGATTAACCATTTCTCTGACCACATTCACGTTAGCTAGTTCAATTACCCCTGGTGCAATTGTTGCCTGATAACGGAAGGGATCTCCAGCTTCAGGCGTGGCTTCGAACAGATTAGCCCCTCTTCTTAGTAGGCCCTCCCGATCGTTGAATTCCACGATCAAGAGCTTGTCCACACGCTGCCCATTAACTGTGATTTCTCCAGCCTCATTAAACAGGACTTCACCTTCACCAATATAGATCGGACCATTCTCACCCCGCACCAAATGACCATCTAGAGTGGATAATAGTCCACTGGGATTCACGGTAAAACGTCCATCCCTGGTGTATCTAGGTCCCTCTGGGGTAGTGATGGAAAAAAATCCAGGACCCACAAGGGCCACATCTAATGGGTTTTCAGTTGTCCTTAACGTCCCAGGTGAAAACGAAGAACGACTTCCATCAACAAATGCTCCCGTGCCTAACGCCCCGATGGTTCGAGTCTGCCCTTGATACACCCTGGTTACTGGTGCTTCTGGAAAGGCATAAATATGGGCGGTTTGCTTTTGAAAACCTGCAGTGTCAACGTTAGCTAAGTTGTTACTAGCCACATCCATGCGAATAGATTCTACTAACATACCGGATGTTGCCGTATAAATTCCGCGGAGTATATGATCACCTCCCTTAGACTCTTATCTTCTTTATCGGCAAGCCAACAGAAAACTTTAATCTTACCGTCCCTTAGAATAGCTGGCTATAAAAGGAGTACGGTTTGGAATACTTTCTAGAGTATCGAGAATTTGACCGGTTCCCCGTACTACACAGCTAAGGGGTTCTTCTGCTAGTGTAACAGGTACACCAGTTTTTTCTTGTAACAAGCGTGGCATACCGTCTAGGAGCGAACCGCCACCTGTTAAAGACATACCCTTGTTGACGATATCTGCAGCCAACTCTGGGGGAGTTACCTCCAAAACACGCCTAATAGCATCTACAATACTATGTAAAGGTTCCTCCAAAGCGGGGAAAATATCAATTGAAGAAATTTCAACCGTGGCAGGTAAACCGGTAACTAGATCCCTACCGCGAATAGTCATTTTTCTGTCAGGAGTAGGAAATGCACTGGCAATGGTAGTTTTAATATCTTCAGCTGTACGATCGCCAATAGCAAGGTTGTACACCCGTTTCACATGACGAACAATAGCTTCTTCGATATGGGAACCACCAATACGCAATGATTCTGAAGTCACTTCTCCACCTAGTGAAATAACTGCAATATCTGTGGTACCTCCGCCAATATCCACCACCATATTGCCACTGGGAGCAGCAATGTCCAAGCCACAACCAACAGCCGCGGCAATTGGCTCGGTCACAAGGTAAACTTCCTTGGCCCCAGCTAAATTCGCGGCTTCAATTACAGCTCGTTTTTCAACTGTGGTGATCCCCGAAGGGACACAAACCATAACCCGAGGTCTAAAACCACGCCCTGCAGCTTTTCTAATAAAGTGTTTGAGGATTTCTTCGGTGATTTGAAAATCAGCAATAACCCCTTCGTTCATAGGTCTAATTGCCCTAATATTGCCAGGTGTACGTCCGATCATCTCCCTGGCTTCCTCACCAATGGCGCAGATTTTTTGAGTATTGACATCAACGGCCACTACCGAAGGCTCATGGATGACTACTCCCTTGCCACGCACATGAACTAATATATTTGCAGTACCTAGATCAATTCCTATGTCCTTGCCAAACATTAACACAGCCCCCTCCACAAACACTAGCAGTTTTATGCAATGCAATAGTGTTCGCCATAGAAGGGGCAAATCCTTTTTTCTGCATGGATTCTAAGAGGCACGAGTAGTCCCTTTAACACCGTATTTTCGCTTAGTAGCCTCTCCTCCACGAATATGTCTCTCTGACTTATTTACCTCTAACACTTTTTTGACTTGTTCGGCTAGTTCTTTATTAATGCGTGGCAAGCGCTCGGTCACATCCTTATGGATAGTGCTTTTACTCACCCCAAACACAGTGGCCGCCTGGCGCACAGTGGCGTTTGTTTTCACAATATATAAACTTACATCCACCACCCGCTTGCGGATATAATCTCTCATCTGCGCTCCCCCTAGCACTTTTTATACATTTATATGCTGCAGGGCTTTGAATATGCGTAGCATTAGTGGAGAAAGGCCTGGGGGTTGACGGGCTCGCCATTGTGCGAAAGGCCGAAGAAGACCAGCCCCGAGCTTTCGGGTAGCGCTATATTCTGATTCTGTTTCACAATTTCTCCAGGACCAACCTGAATTCCCTTAATGGATCGATAGGTACTTACCCACCCGCTGCCGTGATCAATGATCAGTTCAGTTTCTAGCCCACTGGAGGTAACCGAGACCACTTCACCGGGGAGCACTGTTCTCACCGCTTCTCCAGTCGCGTTGAAGACTAAGCCTGCGTTAAACCGCCAATCACCATAAACTGGATGACGATACCAACCGAAGGGTGTAGTAATCTCACCTTGAACTGGCCAGATCAGGTGTTCAAAGGAAACCACTACTTCTGGCTCGGGCTCGGGTCTCTTTTCGGTTGGCTGAGGTAGAACGCTTGCCGGTGGCTCCACCATTACTACCTGAGTGGGACCATCCAATACCCAGGGATAGAGATCAGCAATCACGGTTTGCACACGCTCATGAACTACCGCATCCAGTTCTTCGCGACTAATAGGATTGGTCGTAACTACTGGCTCTTCACTGGGCCAAGCACGGTAGATTCCGATACCTATCCCCAGAATTAGAGATAAACCAACCACAATCCCCACAAAGAGTCTGCGGTTTTCCTGCCTGTACCAGGCTAATTTCAACCTATGTTTAAAATTCCGCCATACTTGCATACAATCACCGCCTTGGCACTAGTATGTACCTAAAATTTGGCAGTTATGCATTTTTGCGCAGGAAAAAACCCCCGAAAAGGGGGTTAGTTTTCATTGGCTACTTCTAAACGGAGTAGCGCCTTTTGTAAGGCAATTTGGGCTCTAGCCAAGTCTAAATCCGCCTCGCGGGCTTGGATTCTTTGCTCCGCCCTCCGTTTGGCCTCCCTGGCCCGGAGTACATCAATTTCCTCAGCTAGTTCTGCCGTATGAGCCATAACGGTGAGTTTATTATCATGCATGTCCACAAAACCACCGCCCAGGGCGATCTTTCTCCTTTTGCCCTCCCGTGGACCATACTCTAGCACTCCGATGCCAAGAGCCGCCATAATCGGTAGATGGCCCTTTAAGATGCCGAATTTTCCATCTACCCCTGGTAGAGAAACATACTCCACCTCAGTTGAGACGACCGTCCTCTCTTGAGTCACCACTTCGAACGTGAATGTAGACATCACGCATTCTCCTCTGCCAACGCTTTCGCTTTAGCAACTGCTTCATCAATGGTTCCCACCATGAAGAAAGCGTTTTCGGGTAAATCGTCGTGTTTGCCTTCTAAGATTTCTTTGAATCCACGAACCGTTTCCTTTACAGGAACGTATCTACCAGGAATGCCTGTAAAGGTCTCTGCCACAAACATGGGCTGGGACATAAAGCGCTCTAAGCGACGAGCTCGAGCTACAGTGATCTGGTCTTCCTCAGAAAGTTCATCCATACCTAAGATGGCAATAATATCTTGAAGTTCAGTATAACGCTGTAATACTTTCTGAACGCCCCGGGCCACATCATAGTGTTCTTGCCCCAAAATGTCTGGCGATAACAGCCTAGAGGTGGAAGCTAAAGGATCCACTGCGGGGTAGATACCCTTCTCTGAAATCCTCCGCTCCAGGTTTGTGGTGGCATCCAAGTGGGCAAACGTTGTGGCTGGCGCTGGGTCAGTGTAGTCGTCAGCCGGTACATAAATCGCTTGGATCGATGTAATAGAACCTTGTTTTGTAGTGGTAATCCGCTCTTGTAGCTGTCCCATCTCGGTAGCCAGGGTTGGTTGATAACCTGCTGCGGAAGGCATTCTACCCAGCAAAGCGGATACTTCGGAACCAGCTTGAGTGAAACGGAAAATATTGTCGATAAATAATAGCACGTCTTGTCGCTCTTCATCTCTGAAGTACTCGGCAATAGTTAGACCTGTTAGACCTACCCGCAGACGGGCACCTGGCGGCTCGTTCATTTGGCCAAAAACCATGGCAGTCTTGTCAAGAACGCCAGATTCCTGCATCTCCTGATAGAGGTCGTTTCCCTCACGAGTACGTTCGCCTACACCGGCAAAGACTGAATAACCGCCGTGTTCGTGGGCAATATTGCGGATTAACTCCATAATGAGGATGGTTTTACCCACACCGGCACCGCCGAAGAGGCCGATTTTACCTCCTCTGGCATAAGGAGCCAAGAGGTCTACGACTTTGATACCGGTTTCCAGCATGGTGTTAGAAGGTTCTACTTCATCCACTTTAGGAGCAGGTCGATGGATCGGACTCCGTCTGACACCCTCTAGGGAAGAACCGCCATCAATGGTCTCGCCCAAGACGTTAAAGAGACGACCTAAAGTCTCTGGACCGACTGGTACCGAAATGGGACCACCTAAATCGACAGCTTCCATCCCCCGTTGCAGACCATCAGTAGAGGCCATGGCAATACAGCGGACTACATTATTGCCCAGATGCTGCGCTGCCTCTAAAGTTAAATCAATTTTATTTCCTTCTACTTCACCTTCGATGTGAATAGCCGTGAGCAAATCGGGAAGTTGCTCGGGCGCAAATTCGATATCCACTACTGGACCAATTACTTGGACCACTTTTCCTTTATTAGCACTCATCAATAAACCCCCTCACAAGTCTACGATTGCAATGCATCAGCACCGCCCACGATTTCAGCAATTTCTTTAGTAATTTGAGCCTGTCTCGCTCTGTTATAGGTCAAGTTCAACTTGCTAATCAGCTCGTCCGCATTCTCAGTGGCATTACGCATGGCGTTCATCCGTGCGGCTAGTTCGCTAGTTTTAGCCTCATTTAGAGACTGATAAATCGCGGCATTTACGTAGAGCGGAATTAGCGTCTCTAACACCTCATTAATGGAGGGTTCATACATATACAATGGTTCTGGTCCAGAACGCTCCGCCTCGGCCAGCTGATCCGTTACAGGTAAAATAGTGCGCAAAGTAACGGGCTGAGTTACGGTATTTACAAACTTAGTATAAAGAACAGTAACTCTATCAAACATTTCATGCTGGAAGAAATCAAGAATCACCTGACCAATATCAATAGCTTGTCGCAACTCTGGTCTATCACCAAGACCTACAAACTCTGCTAACGCGGTTATATTGCGCCGTCTAAAGTGATCTCTCGCTTTACGGCCCACAATCACCATTTCGGTTTCGGGATGTTCCTGCAAAAACGCCTCAGCCTTGCGGATGATTGCTGCGTTATAGCTACCAGCCAGGCCCCGATCAGATGTTAACACCACGAGACAATGGCTGTTTCCCTCCCGTTCTTGGAGAACTTCTGGTAGGTCTTCACCTTGCTCTTGGGCGGCCCTTAAGGCAGTGCCAAGGGAAGTTGTGAGACGATCAAAATACGGTCTAGTGCTAATCACCGTCTCCTGAGCCCTTCTTAACTTGGCGGCAGCAACCATCTCCATTGCTCTCGTAATTTGCTGGGTGCTGGTGATGCTTGAAATCCGCCGTTTAATATCACGGCTCGATTGTGCCATCTTCAGCCCCCCTAACTAACAAAGTTTTTCTTAAATTCGACAATGGCCTTTTGTAGAGCAGTTTCCAGCTCATCAGTGAATTCCTTAGTTTCCCGCAGTTGATCTAGAATCTCAGGTTGCTCCTGACGTAAGAAGTCTAAGAACTCCCTTTCAAAGCGATTTACATCTGCAATTGCAATACTGTCCAGATAGCCATTGACCGCAATGTATAATGATACACCCTGTTCTTCAACGGGCATGGGTTTGTACTGTTCTTGCTTGAGGATCTCATACATGCGCTCTCCCCGAGCCAAGCGGGCCCGAGTTGTACGGTCTAAATCGGAACCAAACTGGGCAAAAGCTGCTAACTCCCGATACTGGGAAAGGTCTAAGCGAAGCGATCCAGCAACTTGCCTCATCATCTTTACCTGAGCTGCACCGCCCACCCTGGATACGGAGCGACCTACACTAATGGCTGGCCGTATTCCAGCATAGAAGAGATCTGACTCCAAGAAGATCTGACCGTCGGTAATAGAAATAACGTTGGTCGGAATGTAGGCAGAAATGTCTCCGGCCTGGGTTTCAATAATTGGCAGGGCGGTAATGGATCCGCCACCCAACTTATCATTCAGTTTCGCTGCCCGCTCCAAAAGACGGGAATGAATATAGAAGATATCTCCGGGGAACGCTTCGCGACCGGGTGGTCTTCTGAGAAGAAGTGACATTTCCCGGTAGGCAGTTGCATGCTTGGAAAGATCGTCATACACAATTAGTACGTCTTTACCTGCATACATGAACTCTTCTGCCATCGCTACCCCGGCATAAGGAGCTATATAAAGTAAGGGAGAGGGTTCACTGGCTGTAGCCGAAACCACAATCGTGTAATCTAGAGCACCAGCTTTTGATAAAGTCTCGACCACACCTGCCACGGTAGAAGCTTTCTGACCAATGGCCACGTAGATGCAAATCACATCTTGATCCTTCTGATTCAAAATGGTATCAACTGCAATGGCCGTCTTCCCTGTTTGACGGTCGCCAATGATAAGTTCACGTTGACCTCTGCCAATGGGTACCAAAGAGTCAATGGCCTTTAGCCCTGTTTGTAATGGTTGGTGTACACCGACCCGATCAATTACGCCAGGAGCTTGGGCTTCAATCGGTCTACTTTTTTCGGTCTTAATAGGTCCCTTGCCATCAATGGGTTGGCCGAGAGGATTAACGATACGTCCGATTAGTGCTTCACCGACAGGTACTTGTACAACGCGCCCAGTACGCTTCACTGGATCGCCTTCTTTGATATGTTCATATGGGCCTAGAATAACAACCCCGATATTGTCTTGCTCCAGGTTCAATACCATACCATAGACATCCCCTGGAAACTCTAATAATTCGCCCGCCAATGCCTTCTCCAGTCCGTAAACGCGGGCGATTCCGTCCCCTACCATTAGGACGGAACCCAGGTCTTCCACCTGCAACTCGGTTTCGAACTCTTCGATCTGCCGCTTTAAAACGGCTACGATCTCATCTGGTCTCATTGCCATGAATATTCCCCCATTACTTATATTTCTCTTGCAAGATTGCGCGAATTCTTAAAGCTGCTTTCCCATCACCATACGGATTTTGGGCGCTGGACATTCGCCTATAAAGATCTGGATCTGTCATGAGTCTTTGTACCGCATCCACAATGCTACCCTTGCTCGACCCTACTAACTTCACGGTACCGGCCTGAAGTGCTTCTGGTCTTTCTGTTACCTCCCGCATCACTAAGACGGGCTTATGTAAAGCTGGGGCTTCCTCTTGTAACCCTCCTGAATCTGTTAAGAGCAATGTGCACCTGGCTAAGAGATTGGCAAACTCCTGATAATCTGGTGCATCAAGTAAAGTGATCTTGGGATCATGACCTAAGAGACTTCTCATCACACTCTGGATGGCAGGGTTCTTATGCATTGCTACAACAATATGTAAGTCTGTTGTGGAACTAATTTGTAACAAAGCCTCGCAGATTTCGCTTAAAGGCTCACCCCAATTTTCCCTGCGGTGAGCTGTAACAACTAAGATGGGTTTTCGAAAATCTAGGTTCTGCAGACTAGGTGTAGTGAACTTGTACTCAGGATCTACTACAGATATAAGGGCATCAATTACCGTATTACCAGTAACAAAAATCCGGTCGGATTCCACCCCTTCCTGCCGCAAATTGTCTGCGGCCTCCTCGGTAGGTGCAAAGAACCAATCCGCAATAACATCAATTAGCCGGCGGTTAGCCTCTTCTGGAAACGGGTTCTGTACCGATACTGTGCGTAGTCCTGCCTCAACATGACCGATAGGAATTCGCTCGTAGAAACTGGCCAATGCAGCTGCAAAGGCAGTTGAGGTATCTCCATGGACAAGTACCAAATTGGGGCGCCACTGGGCATAAATCTCGCCCATCCCCTTGAGGGTACGCTGCGAAATATCGTTTAGCGTCTGACCATGGCTCATAATATCCAGATCATAATCTGCCTTCAGATCAAACAGATTTAGAACCTGGTCCACCATTTCCCGGTGTTGGCCTGTAATAATAACCTTGGTTTCCCAAGTCGGAACGTTCTGACAAACCTTAACCAGCGGCGCCATTTTAATCGCTTCGGGTCTGGTGCCAAAGACAAGGGCCAACTTAAACATCTTTGTTCTCCCCCTTGTGAGAACTGCCCAAGGGCTTGATCATTCCCACTCTAACAGAACCATACCAGAAAATGAGACCCAAAACTAGGGCAACAATCCAAGTTGTACGGTTTAACTGGGCGGTCAAAATAGCCATAGTGGCTGAAAAACCAGTAATTGAATAGGCCAAATAGACCACTTGTCGCTGGCTAAAACCTAAATCTAATAATCTATGGTGGAAATGGGAACGGTCCGCTTGGTAGATGGGGACTCCCTGTTGGAAGCGGCGAACCACGGCACAGAGCAAATCGGTGACAGGAACTGCTAGTATCAAGATGGGGACAGAAATGCTAATGGTAGCTGCCCCTTTGAGAGCGCCTTCTGTAGAAATAGCAGCAAGCAAAAAGCCGAGCAACATAGCTCCCCCGTCGCCGAGATAGACCTGGGCAGGGTTAAAATTGTAGGGTAAAAAGCCTAAGGTAGCTCCAACTACAATAATAGCCAAGAGTGCCGCATCGTAGCGACCCAGCATGACAGCTAAAGTGGTGAGAGCTAGGGCCGCAATCAGGGTAATCCCAGTTGTAAGACCATCTATGCCATCAATAAAGTTCATGATATTAATTAGGGTCAAAACCCAAAACATGGTTAAAGGAATAGAAAGTTTACCTAAATAAAGCATCTCGCCAAAAGGATTACTGATAAACTCGATCCGCGGTCCCCACAGCACGTAAATGAAAACCGCAAGAAACTGGCCTAAGAACTTTACACCGGCAGAAAGTTCAACACGGTCATCTAAAATCCCCAGAGCTAAAACAAGTGTGGCAACTAGAGCGGTGCTCCCAAAGTGAGGTATGTCGCCAATGATCGAAGCTACCATAAACCCAGCATAGATAGCTAAACCCCCGCCCGTAGGCATGGGAACTTTGTTGATCCTCCGGGGATTAGGCACATCAACAAGACCCATACGCAAAGCAAAGCGCCGAGCAACTGGGGTTAAGGCTGCTGTAACCGCTAGTGAAACTAAAAATGCAATAACAAACTGAGTCACATTCATGGAGTTACTCCTCTCCCTGGCTATGCCTCACCAGCTCTAATCCTGCCTCGTTCATCAAATCCAAGGCTAAACCATCTGGGTATTCGCCCCGGAAAACCACTCTTTCTACACCTGCATTGATCAACATTTTAGCACATAAAATGCAGGGTTGGTGTGTGCAATAAAGTGTCGCCCCTGCCGTACTTACACCATGCAGTGCAGCCTGAATGATGGCATTTTGCTCAGCATGGGTGCCCCGGCACATCTCATGCCGCTCACCGGAGGGAATGTTCAGTTGCTCCCTAAGGCAACCCACATCTAAACAATGGGATACATTCCTGGGAGCTCCGTTATAGCCTGTGGCAATAATATGTTTATCTCGAACCAAAACCGCCCCCACTTGTCTGCGTAAACATGTGGAACGACTAGAGACGAGTACGGCAATGTCCATAAAATACTGCTCCCAGGAAGGTCTTCCCACACCATTCACCTCAAGTCTACTTCTTTACTTCGTACCAAAGAGACGATCACCTGCATCGCCAAGGCCTGGAACAATATAACCGTGGGAATTCAGTTTTTCGTCAATGGCTGCTGTAAAAATGGGTACATCGGGATGTTCTCTTTGTAACAGCTCAATTCCTTCTGGTGCCGCTAATAAGCACATTAGTTTAATCGAGGTTACTTTGTGGTCTTTAAGGTACTTAATGGCAGCGGCCGCAGAACCTCCCGTGGCTAGCATTGGATCTAGCACAATGATTTGCCGTTCTTCCACGTCAGTGGGCAACTTGCAGTAATATTCCACCGGAAGTAACGTCTCGGGATCACGATATACGCCAATGTGACCCACCTTAGCATTGGGTATTAGTCTAAGTACACCGTTGACCATGCCAAGTCCTGCCCGTAAGATCGGAACAATTCCAACCTGCCGACCAGCGATCGCCTTACCCTTCATTTTGCCGATAGGAGTTTCTACCTCCACATCTTCCAAAGGCATATCTCTGGTAACTTCATAGCCCATCAGCATAGACACTTCTTCTACTAGCTCACGGAAATCCTTGGAACCGGTATTTTGATCCCGAATCATGGTCAGTTTATGTTGCACTAAAGGGTGGGAAATCACATGTACTACGCTCACTTGATCATCTCCTAAACATATTCGATTTCTATCCGTTCTCTACGCCATCTATTTGTCCCAAAATGACTTGTATCGCCTGATCTATCTCATCCCGAGACTTCCGATAGACGGCCAAAGACTGTCCAAAGGGATCGGATATCTCGTATTCTTTCTCTATTGACTGCTCCGGCTCCTGCCCCGCTGGACTTCTTTTGCCATACTCTTTGAGGAGATAAATCTTCCCTGCAAGTTCAGGGGCGATCTCCAGCAATTGCTGCTTGTGACGCTGGGTCATGGCTAAGATGAGATCATACTCCTCCAACAAGTGGGGATGAACCCGCCTTGAACGATGTTCTAATCCTTCTATTCCCAGCTCCGCCAAGGCCTCAAGCGCCTGTTCTGTGGCAGTATCGCCTGCAAAGGCACTAAGCCCCGCAGATGCAACTTCGAGCTCGATATCTTTTTCCTTGGCCCTGTGCCTCAGCAAATGTTCTGCCATGACACTCCGACAGGTATTTCCGGTACAAACGAACAAAACAGATTTGATCATGACTCCTCCTTAACGACCTTAAGTTCTTAGCTCACGATTCTTTGCTGCTTTGCGCAAACGGTTCATAATGGCTAGACCTAAACGTTCTTCATCCACACTTTCGATAAAAAGCACATCTAAACCCAGCACATCAGCCTCCCTAAGCAAGTGATAGAGTTTATTAGCTAGACTGTGCAAATCACCTTGGGGGCCCATAGGTAATACTTTAAGTTTAGGGAAAAGCTCCGCCCTCTCATTCCAGGTCATCACTCCTACAGCTTGGCCCTTGCTAAAATAGGATTCGCTCAGCTGAAGAATTTGTGCCGCAGAATTGTCCCCAGATACTAAGAATACCTCCGCTTCCGGCGCATAATGTTGATATTTCATCCCTGGCGAGCGGGGTATCTCAGATTGTCCTGCAACATCTTCACTTAAGGCAACTGGAACCAGTTCGGACAATTCTTCTAGGGTAACCCCACCTGGTCTTAATACCCGAAACGGGGTAACCGTACAGTCTAAAACAGTAGATTCCAGACCCCAGCCCGTCTCTCCCCCATCCAGGATGGCAGGAATTTTGCCCTGTAAATCTGAGAAAACATGCTCTGCCCGGGTTGGACTCGGTCGCCCAGAGGTATTAGCACTAGGCGCAGCCAGAGGAAAGTTGGTATTGGATAGTAGCTCCAGAGCTAAAGGATGATTCGGAACCCTAACTGCCACAGTATCCAGTCCTGCAGTAACCACAGTAGGAATAATATCTGTTTTCTTAAGTACAATAGTCAACGGCCCTGGCCAAAAAGCATCCATTACTAAGCGCACTTCAGGGGAGATCTCCTGCACAAACTGGCTAACTTGAGTAATTCCTGTACAATGTACGATTAGGGGATTATCCTGAGGTCTTCCCTTAGCCTGGAAGATCCGGGCCACTGCCTGAGGGTCTAACGCATTTGCCCCCAACCCATAAACGGTCTCAGTGGGAAAGGCAACAACCTCGCCCTGTTGCAAAAGCCTTACCGCCTCAGCCAACTGGTTAGGAGATAAAACTTTGGTTTCTACTAGTTCCACTTAAACACCACCACCCGGTCTTTACCAGCATAATCCACAACCGTCTCGAGCCAAGTAAACCCAGCCTTCTCGCCTAAAGCACGCACAGACTGACCTTGGTCCCAGCCTATTTCTAGCACGACAAAACCAGGTTGCTCCAAAAATGAAGCGGCCTGGTCAAGTATTCGACGGTAGAAATCAAGTCCATCTGGTCCCCCGTCTAGAGCTATAGAAGGCTCAACCCCCACTTCAGGAGGGAGCTGTTTCAGTTCGCCTTGTTTGATGTAGGGCGGATTAGAACAGATCACAGCAAACTTGCCTGATACTGGATTGAAGAGATCCCCTTCCAGAAAGGTGATCTGGTTGTCAACCTCTAAACGTTTTGCGTTAGCTTCTGCCACTTGCAACGCTGCTGGGGAAATATCTACTGCGGTGATTTTAAAATCAGGATTTTGACAGGCCAAAGCAATTGAGATGGCACCACTTCCGGTGCCAAGCTCCAAGATTTCTGCAGGCTGATCCGATTCTAAGACTTCCAACACCTTGTCCACCACAAACTCAGTCTCAGGGCGGGGAATCAAAACGCTCTCACTAACTTGGAACGGTAATGAATAAAACTCCCGCTTCCGAGTGATGTAGGCAACTGGAATCCTTTGCCCCCTTTGACCAATCAACCTGCGGTAGTGATCAACTTCTTGGGTGCTAAGGGGTTTATCAAAATTGAGATACAAAGAGACACGATCTAAACCCAAGACATGACCAAGCAAAAGCTCGGCATCGAGCCTAGGCGAACTGCAGCCTTTCTCTTGCAAATAGCCTGCACTTAGATTGATTAGCTCCCCAATGGTGTACTGCTTAACCAAGATCAGCCGTCTCCTTCAACTTCTCGACCTGTTCTGCCGTAATTAAAGCGTCAATAATCTCATCTAAATCCCCATCAATCACCAAATCCAGCTTATAAAGGGTTAAGCCGATGCGGTGATCAGTGACTCTACCTTGGGGAAAGTTATAGGTGCGAATGCGCTCGCTGCGCTCTCCAGTTCCCACTTGACTGCGGCGGGCCGCGGCCTGCTCACGCATTGCTTCTTCTTGCATTTGATCATAAAGTCTTGCCCGCAGGATCTTTAGGGCTTTCTCTTTGTTCTTATGCTGGGATTTTTCGTCTTGGCAGGCCACAACAAGTCCTGTGGGCAAGTGAGTTACCCTAACCGCAGAGTCAGTGGTGTTCACGCTTTGCCCGCCAGGTCCAGAGGATCGATAGACGTCAAACTTTAAATCGCTTGGTTCGATATGCAGTTCCACCTCTTCCGCTTCGGGAAGTACAGCTACAGTTGCTGTAGAGGTATGGATGCGTCCACCAGCCTCTGTAGTAGGAATCCTCTGCACCCGATGCACTCCGCTTTCAAACTTCAAGCGAGAGTAGGCGCCCTGCCCTTCAATCATAAAGATGACTTCCTTAAAACCACCTAACTCGGTGGCGTTACTACTTAAGACATCCACCTTCCAGCGCTCTTCCTCAGCATAACGGGAATACATTCTAAACAGGGTGCCAGCAAAGAGCGCTGCCTCGTCTCCCCCGGTTCCCGCCCGGATTTCCACAATAACGTTTTTATCGTCATTGGGATCTTTAGGAAGCAAGAGCAACTGGAGCTCTTCTTCTAGCGTTTCCTTCCGGTTTTCTAGATCCTCCACTTCGTCACGGAGCATAGCTGCGAAGTCCTCATCCTCAGGATCTTCCAACATGACCTCCGCATCCTCTAGATCCGCAAGTACCTGCCGATACTCCCTGTACTTGCCCACGATTTCTGTCAGATCCGCGTGGGCTTTGGCTAGCTTCTTATAGGCTGAAGGATCGCTCAATACTTCAGGATCACTCATCTCCCTAGCTAGTTCTTCGTATTTTTCTTCTAACGACTGCAATTTTTCTAACATAAACCTGCCTCCTAGGCGATGGTATCATGGTTCGGGAAGGGAACCACCTTTTTCCCTTCAGGGTGCCCCTCATCTTTAGCCAACACAGCCTCAAGTGCCCTAATGGCAACTTCAATTTGACCGTGATCAGGCTCTTTGGTGGTCAAACCCTGCAAAAGCATACCAGGTCTAGCCAACAAACGAAAGATGGGATGGCAGTCCTTCTGACCGGCTTTTCTAATTAACTCGTAAGACAACCCTGCCACTAAAGGCATAATGGCCAGATGGATAAGAATTCTCTGCAGAAAAGGGGGACGCCCAAAAAAGGAGAACACAAAAACACTAGTAAACAGAACAATGAGCAAGAAGTTCGTGCCACAACGGGCATGTACACGGCTGTGTTTGGCCACGTTTTCTACTGTCAGCTCTTGGCCTGCCTCATAACAGTTAATCGTCTTGTGTTCTGCTCCATGATAAGCGAACACCCTTTTTATATCCTCCATCCAGGAAATCCCGGCAATATAGAGGACAAAAAATGAGATCTTAATTAAGCCTTCCACCAAGTTCAAAAGAATATTGGAAGAAATATAGCTTTGCACAAAGCGTAACAAAAAAGCTGGTAACACAATGAATAGTGCCACTGTCAAAACCAAGGCAAAGCCCATGGTTAAGATTAGCTCTTTAGTGGTTAGTTGCTCTTCCTCTTCCCCATACTCCATGGCAGAATAGTTTAGGCTTTTAATGCCCATGATCATAGTTTCGATCAGCGCTACCGCGCCCCGAAGGATAGGCTTTTTCAGAACAGGAAAGCGATCTGACCAAGGCTTAAGCTCTTGTTCTAAAACAGAAATGGTTTGATCCATTTTCCGAACTGCGATGGCGGACGAATACTGACCACGCATCATGACGCCTTCAATGACGGCTTGACCGCCATAGTTGAATTTACTCACCTAACACGCGTCCTTTCATTAACGAGATTAGAGTCTGAACTTGATTAGATGGCATAGTTACCACTAACTGATCCAAGGGTAAAAGCACATCTGAGCCCCGCGGTGAGATAATCTCCTCGGGTGACCGGATTATGGAGAGTACCTGCACACCCAAATCCCTACCTAACCCCACTTCTGCCAAACTATGATAGGTTAAGGGGGAATCCTCACTGAGCTCAATCTGCAAAAGGACTTTATCCTCACCTAAGTGAGTGACATCCTTAAAGGAACGCATCCACAGGGGTTGTTCATAGGCACTGCTCTTTACTGAGCGATAACCCCGTGGCAGAAAAAGCCTAGTAATAATACCGATGATTAAACCGACTAGCCAACCAATGAGTAGCGCCAAAAAAGTACTGTAGACCAGTTGCCCAGCGGGACCAGCCAAATCCTGCAACCACTCTTCGCTTAGCATACCTAAACTTCCAATGCGGTCGAACATTTCAATCCCCGCGATCATCCCCACATAGTTAGAGATGTTTCCTTTCACCTCAGAGGATAGGGAATAGGAGATGCCCAGGGTGAAAACCGCGCCCACTAATACGGGCAATCCAACCTTAGTCAGACCTCCAAACACAACACCAACCAAAAGGCCACCGGCCAAACTAAGTGCTGTGCCGCTCATTCTAGGTAAAAGGATCACGAACATGTCTCGCAAATGGCGCAGACGAATAGAAAATTTGGGCATAGCCACAATTAGGTCGAAGGCCAAAAATCCTACAAAGATGGCCACAAAGGAGGAAGTAAGTCCTGGCAACCCACGAATTGCGTAATAGGCCACTCCCACCACAATAGCACGCATGGCTAAAATGAAATATACCATCCCAGTTTTACGAGCCATAATCTCCACCCTCCGGTTTTCCGGGGACTTCATGGTAGCGATTGCAACGGGCTTCATAGTTTTCAGTGGCTCCAATTAGAATAATGGGGTCATCGTATCTGGCAGGTTTCCCATCAATTAAACGCTGGGTACGACTGGCAAATCTACCGCAGACAACACAGATTGCATTGAGCTTTGTTACCTGTTCTGCCAGTGCCATTAATACGGGAACTGGTCCAAAAGGCTCGCCCCGGAAGTCTTGATCCAAGCCTGCCACAATCACTCGTTTACCTTTTCTAACCAGTTCTTGACAGACTGAAATAACATCATCGGTAAAGAACTGAACTTCATCAATGGCCACCACATGAGTTGTGTCATCCACTTGCCTTAAAATATCTTCAGCACGTTGAACCGGCACACAGTCAACTGCCATCCCATTATGGGCTGCAACCTTTTCTACTCCGTAACGATGATCAATTGCTGGTTTAAATACTAACACATTTTGCTTGGCGATGGCTGCCCGTTTTACCCGCCGGATCAACTCTTCGGATTTACCAGAAAACATGGAACCGACGATCACTTCCAGCCACGATGCTTCAAGTACTGACATGATCTCACCTCTATCACTCTATAACGAAACTGAGTTCTCGAAGGATAAGGTGAAATCCTGCCAACTTCTAGTTCTCAAAAGATTGCAGTAACTTTTCAGTCTTCGAATCCACTTCGGCCCTGATAACCAAACCTTCGGCAATAAACTCTTCCGATAATACAGTAGCGTTTTCTCTGAGATAATTGGCCTTGGCCAAGTCTTTAAAAGAAAACAAGTACTCTCGAACAGAGTAGTTGGCTGCAAAAAATTCATATACAGCAGCAGTCAGGCGATCTAGATTGTAACCTGTCTTGGCAGAAACTGCCTGATCTGGTTCCCTCACTTCAATAGGATGATCGATTAAATCCACTTTATTATACACTGAAATGATTGGCTGCGTGGCACCAATTTCTTTCAATACCTCTTCTACCGCTTCTTTCTGTTCCAAGGACTGGGGATGACTGGCATCAATGACATGTAATAGTAGATCTGCTTGAGCCACTTCTTCCAAGGTAGCTTGAAACGCGGCAACCAGGGTGTGGGGAAGCTTACGGATAAAACCAACCGTATCTGTTAGATAGACCCACCGACCTTCAGTTAAATCCCAGCGCCTGATGGTGGGATCGAGCGTTGCGAAGAGCTGATCCGCCACAAACACCTCAGAACCAGTTAAAGCTCTAAGCAGGGTAGATTTTCCAGCATTAGTGTAACCAACTAAAGAAACAACTGGCACATTTGTGCTAGCTCTACCTTGTCTTTGCAGGCCCCTTGTCTGCCTAATTTTATCCAATTCTTTGCGTAGATCAGAAATCCGTTTACGGATCCTACGACGATCTGTTTCTAGTTTCGTTTCACCAGGGCCCCTGGTACCTATTCCGCCTCCAAGGCGTGATAATGCGGTACCTTTGCCCATTAAGCGGGGCAAAATGTAGTTGAGCTGCGCTAGTTCAACTTGGATTTTACCTTCATTGCTCTGGGCCCTTTGGGCAAAAATGTCTAAAATGAGTTGAGTGCGATCAATTACTGGCGCATCAATCAAGTCGGACAAATTGCCTTGTTGGGCTGGTGTAAGTTCATCGTCAAAGATCACTATTCCATCCTCGTCTACAATTTCTGCCAACTCCAGCGCTTTCCCCTTCCCGATAAAGGTACCTGGTTCGGGATAACTTCTCTTTTGCACAAAACTATCTACAACATTTAGGCCAGCATCTTGGGCCAACTCTCTTAGTTCAGCTAAGTTTTCTTCCACTTCCCAATCCCTTTGAAAGCTCTGCTGCAAAGCTACTAGGTAAGCGTTTTGTTTATTGTTTTCTGACATAATGTCACCTCTCATCGCGCAGGAATCTTGAGTCGCATCTTGAAAATAAACCAGGGGAGGAAACTTGAATGCGAACGATTATGCATGTGGATATGGATGCTTTCTTTGCTGCTGTGGAGATCCTTGACAACCCTGAATATGCGGGTAAACCAGTAATTGTTGGTGGTTACAAAGACTCTCCAAGGGGAGTGGTCTCAACCGCCTCTTATGAAGCTCGCAAGTATGGAGTGCGGAGCGCCATGCCCATAGCCAGAGCTGCAGTTTTATGCCCCCAGGGGATTTTTATACCGGGACGTATGAAACGCTACCAGGAGGTTTCGGAGAAAATTTTAAGGATTTTTCCCGAGTTCTCCCCGCTAGTGGAACCCCTTTCCATTGATGAAGCATTCTTAGATATGAGCGGTTGTGAACATTTCTATTCTAGTTTAGAAGAAATGGGACAAAGCCTGAAACGTCGAATTAAAGAAGAAACAGGACTGACCGCCTCCGTTGGAATAGCCCCCAATAAGTTTTTAGCTAAACTGGCCTCAGATTGGCAGAAACCAGATGGTCTTTTTGTACTTCGTCCCCAGGAAGTCCAAGCTTTTCTCAACGATTTGCCGGTGGGCAAACTATGGGGTGTGGGTAGGAAGTCTGAGGCTATCTTACACAAGCTTGGTCTGCGTTTTGTCCGGGATATTCTACCCCATTCGCTAAACTGGCTTCAGGATAAGGTTGGCTCAGCGCTGGGAACCCAAATCTACTATCTAGCTCGAGGTCTGGACGACCGCCAAGTGATCCCAGAATACGATGCCCAATCGATCGGCCATGAAATAACCTTTGCAGAGGATCAAGACAGCGGAACTTTTCTCCGTCAGCAACTGGCTCAAATGTCTGAAAAAGTAGGCTGGCGACTAAGAAACCAAGGTTTGTACGCCCGAACTGTTTCCATTAAGGTGCGTTTTGAAGACTTTAAGACCATTACCCGCTCCCACACTTTGAACTATTCTTTCAATGATGATGATACCATTTTTCGAGAAGCTTTACACCTCTTGGAACAAGTTCAATTGCGACCGGTACGGCTCCTTGGAGTGACAGTGAGTAGTCTTTCTGTTGGAGCGCAGCTTTCCTTGTTCTCAACAGAAGATCAATCTGCTAACCAGCTTAATGAGTTAATGGATAGTATCAATCGCAAGTTCGCACATGGAACCATTACTAGGGGGCGAACATTACCTTCTGAACCAAAAGACTAAAACTTAACCAAAGGGCCCGTGTACATGCTACACAGGCCCTTATCGAATCAAAAAACTTATGCTTTAGGTTGTGAAAACCATTGCTTCTCGAACTCTTTGCGGATTTCTGGATTTAAAATCCGTAAGTAAGTACCCTTCATTCCCAAGGAACGAGACTCGATGACGTTAGCAGATGCGAGTTTACGCAAGGCATTGACAATAACTGAACGGGTAATGTCTGCCTCATCTGCGATCCGACTAGCGATAAGTAATCCCTCATCACCATCTAACTCTTCAAAAATTCTTTGCATCGCCAAAATCTCCGAATAAGATAAGCTATTGATGGCGGAGCGAGCTGCTCTAGTTTCTGCTGCTTTGTCCTCTTGACGTTCGTGGATCACTCGGGAGATAATCATACCCAGAGTAACGCCGGCGATGCGAGCAATATCCATATCTTCTGCGCTATACTCGCCACTGCGACGTACAAAGAGCATGGAGCCTACTCGTTCATCTCCACCAATAATGGGTACCACCATAATGGTTTCGTTGTTTGCTCCTTTTTGAACACTAATGTCAGCTACCCGATTTGCTAGACTTTGAATACTATTTGAAGCTACACCGGTAAACAACCATTCAGAGTCGAATGGTGTGCTGTCAAAGCCGTCTTCAAGAGCATAACCGAGGACTTTACCCCGTCTACCTAGTACATAGATACTGCTGTCCTCCATACCTGCTCTGAGGGCTTCCGACAACTCGTTGAAGTCAACGTCGTTGGTGATTTGCTGAAGTGATTGTAGATATTGCGTCATTCGTTCTAACATTTTTTTGGTCCCCTCTCTATTTCCGCAGAAAAATCTTTCCGTATCATGTTAATTATATATTTTCGCACAATTGATGTCAATACTGTTCGCCAACTGATTTGTTCATTAACTGCTATTGTCTTTCCACAATTCCGAGAAACCGTCTGGTCGCAACGAATTCTTTATGGTAACATTAAGATATACCACATATTCTAAGGAGGGACGATTTTGAATAGGGAAGAAAAAAGAAACAAGGTTATCGAGCTATTAAACAAGGCGAAGTCCATGGAGTTGCAGGCTATTCACTTGTACATGCACCAACATTATATGTTGGATGACAAAGATTTTGGTGAGCTAGCAGCTAAGGTAAGGTTAATTGCCATTGACGAAATGCATCATGCGGAGGCTTTCGCCGAGAGAATTAAGGAGCTAGGTGGCGAGCCCACCACAGAACTAGCTGGCCCAGTAGTAACGGGTCAGGATGTTAAGGACGTCTTCCCCTTTGACGCTAACGAAGAGGACGAGGCTATCGAAGTTTACGGCGAGTTTGCTAAACTTTGCCGGGAGTTAGGCGATACCATTTCCGCTGCCTTATTCGAAGAGATTATCGTACATGAGCAGGCCCATTTCAACTACTTTGATAACGTTGATGAGCATATTAAGAACATGGGCGATGCGTATCTAGCTCGCTTAGCAGGTACGCCTGGAGACACTGGACCTTCCAAAGGATTTGTGATTAACGAGGGCGAGTAAAATTATTTTACCCGAAGGCTGTTGGTCTATCCAGCAGCCTTTTCAATCGTCAACGAGAAAGCATCCAACTGTAGTTTCAGCTGTTACAGATGAGAGGAGAGTTGACGTGAAGAAGGTGTTCTTTTATGATTCCCCTATCAGGGTAATTGGCATTGCTGAAGAGGATATGGAAGGCCCTCCGAACTATTCCTTACGGAGAGACCCGTAGTTATCAAGAAATTGCCTCACTTGTAGCGAATCCCAAAGCTTGCCGGGCTGTTGGTTTGGCAAATAACCGCAACCCTCTTCCTATAATCGTGCCTTGCCATCGGGTGATCGGGAAAAACGGCAGTCTAACGGGTTATGGTGGTGGATTACCTGTTAAAGAGTTCCTGCTCAAGCTAGAAAAGGATCACAAACCTACCGCTTGAGACATAAATCTCCTAGTTGCGGGTGATTGACTTTCGTTTGAAAACATGCTAAATTATAAACGTTAAGCCGAAGTGGCGGAACGGCAGACGCGCTGCGTTCAGGGCGCAGTGGGCAATAGCCCGTGTGGGTTCAAATCCCACCTTCGGCACCATAAAGAATTTAACCCCAGTTTAGCTGGGGTTTTGTTTATTTTCGGGGAGAGTTGCCCATCAAATGACCATCAACGATTACCTAAAAGCGGTATTTCTTTCCAACTTCCAACTGATACATTCCAAGATCCATGGTGCGCTTCAGCAACCCATCTAGATAATCAGCACAGAATTCAAT
>JAAZLQ010000363.1 GCA_012799255.1 Bacillota bacterium | reverse complement strand
TCGCTAAAGACGTCCCAGAGCGGGCCGCAATATCTCTTAGAGTAGGCATTGATTCGCTCCTTAGTTTTCCATACATTTAACAAACTCTTGGCAAAGTTCTTCTTGTTATTACCTTGTTATCCTTCTTTGTTTCAAATTTTTCAATGATTTTTTAAGTTTTAATGCTACCTACCTGGAAAACACAAAAAAAGAACCCTGCTTTCTGCAAGGTTCCGGATAAATGGCATTCTTGGATCTCACACTAGATACGCTATTTCGACCTCAGGGAAATGCACCTCAAGTTCTTGCCGGAAAAGCTCTTCAATCTCCTCCATAGTATCTTTGGGATAAACATACTTGCCATACCCAAATTGTCCGTACTTAAACTGCCTTTCTTCTTCATTCATGGGCAACGTTGACCCAGGAAACACCGCTTCAATATTCTTTTTGGCTCGTGCAGTAAACCGATGGGTGATTAGCTCGAATTTGGGCCGAGCTCCCCCGGGAAGAGAGTCCCTTAGGGTGCTAATTAGCTCAGCATACTGCCTTTTCCACTCTGGATAGATCACAATTGGCGCAATAAGAAATCCCAATGGATACCCCGCCTGAGCAATCTTTTTCGCCGCATTTATCCGGTCCTGAGCAGAAGCGGTGCCTCTCTCATATTCATTAATGACACTTTCTGTATTTAGGGAGAAACGAACCTCCGTGTGATTGTTATGGACTATATCCAAAAGTGAATCGATATCAGAGAACTTGGTAACAAACCGAAAACGTCCCAGCTCTTGTCCTGCAAAAAACTCAATGGTCCGCCTTAGAGAGCCAGTTAAGTACTCAACCGGTATGGGATCAGAAGTAGCTGCCCCTTCGAAGACGGTAATCTCCGGTTCCCTATCCTTAATGTTCTGTTCTGCTTGGCCCAGTATTTCCTCAACATTGACGTAAACTCGGTTGATCGGTTTTGGTCCAAGGGTGGTCTGTAAATAGCAATATTCACAGAGACCGGGACAACTGGTTACTAAGGGGAGTTGGTAGTGCGCCGACGGCTTGCACGGGGCGAACCTTAGGGTGCGACGCACCCCCACAACCAGACTGCGCTTGGCCTGCACATATTTCTCCCTTGCAGTATTACCCGGAATTCCCGTAACCCGATTATGGGATGTGGTAAACTCAATTGGTATCCCCATATTTTTGAACTTCTCTTCAAGCTGCTGGCCTAAGGGATAGGAAAGTGCTGTTGGTTCAAAGAACACGCGTTGCGGAACAAACCGTCTCATGAAGCGTCGCTCCTCTCCAGAACTCCATCATGTTCTCGGGCTTATTATGAGCTAAGTTCGGCCAAGCATACCTTGGCCCCCGCTAACGAAGTCTTTGCAGTTCATGCCTATTTGCTCACAGATGGAAAAAGGCTGACTTTCTCACCAGAGACGTCAGCCTTGTTGTTAAGCATTGCGAGCTAATGCACCATTTGGTTTTGATAGATTAGCTGAATCCAGAAGATTCAAGTTGCAAAAGTAAGCCAGAAGTTCCTCTGCTAACTTTTGTTCTTCCGTTCCTTGTTTCAGCTCAAGAACATCCTTTAGAATCTGAGCCATCCACACATTATCGAAATACCGGTGTCTGCCGCTATTCCAAGTCATGTTATTTGGATAGCGTTCGTTGACATAATAATTCCAGAACAGCAGCCTTCTTGACTCTTCATCCGAAAAACGCATTCTGAACTTGGGATGGGCTGGTATATAGCCATCTTCGCACAGACTGCCAACAAAGGATGGCTCCACCATAAACAGACCTAGAATTCGCCGTTCCGATTCAGATACATCATCTTCCCGGCTAGTAATCAGACATGCACTATTGTGATGGAGACGTACGAGGCGATTGGGTTGTCCTTGGTTAACTCCACTCTGTCTTAGCCCGGTAAAGACTGTCCACTCAGTGAACACCCTGTCTTGCTCCTCCTCGTCACACCAAAAGACAGCCTGCGATGCTGGAGATAATTTATGGGACTTAATCAGCCTCTCCCTTTCCAAGAGCAGTTGCCGTCTTTCCTCTTCCTCAGCCCTGATTTCCGCCTCCGCCAACTCCTTTTCTCGCCGTTCCTTTTCCAATTCTTCCCGAATGTCATCAACCCGCTGAGCAATTTGGGGGTCAGCAACCTTCAAAAAGGTTCCGAAAGCATCAGGGTAAACAAATCGCTTATTTCCACATGGAAAACACACTTCTACGTATGAGCCGTTATGTTCAACCACGCTACCTTCCCCAAAACTCTTGTGCACTACCTGCACATTTTCTAGATTCATTGGTGTGCCTCCACATCTTGTAATTACGTTCATTTCTATCATAACACAAGATAGATAAAAACTCAAATTTAGTATTGACAAGGCAATATGCCCAGTGTAAACTATATATTTATATACGTTGGCAGAAGGGTTTGGCCTTTTTGAAGATACATACATAATACTTCAAATAGCACTTGCGTTTTAGGGGAAATGAGATATAATATAAGTAACATCTCCGAATTACGTATTTGATAGCGGGGGAACCAAATTTGGGGTGAATCTTGTTTAGTATACATACTAAACAAGAGGGGCAACTTGGGTGTCCTAACCCGTCAGCTAACCTCGTAGGAGTACACCAAGCGTATGTTGACTTATGTGTGGGTCAGTCATGCGTTTTTTTGTTCCCAAAATACTAATTCAAAAGGAGATGGTCTCATGAGAATTTGTCACGATTGCCTTACCGTGAATCGGTCTTATCATTCTTATTGCCAAAAATGTTCAGGCGCCCTGACCAGTCACGATACTCGCCCTTATCTCAGTGTCAAGATCACCAAGAAGAGGCCACGCCGAGTACCGGTCAAGTATCATTTTCTCACAAGATCCAATAGGCATGCCTTGAATTAACCTTTGAATAATAGAAATGAGCTCAGCATCTGTCTGAGCTCATTTTTGCTTTTCTTACTCCCTTCCACCCCAAACCTCTAAGATTTGAGATACTAGGCGTTCGACTTCAGTAATTGCATCTCTGACTTGGGTAGCTGCTTCACTAGAGCGATCGGATAGCTGCCCCATTTCTTCAGCCACCACTTCAAAGCCACGGCCTAGATCTCCTAACCTGGCAGCTTCAATTGTAGCGTTGATTGAGACCATTTTTGTTTGTTTCGCAATATATGTAATACCATTCACCAGGCGTCCAATTTTATCGGGTATCTCGGCCAAGTCAACCATCATCTCCTCGATCATTCTTTCCTGATCGCGAATTTTCTCGGCTGCTTGAGCGTTTTCTTTCTCCAACTGTTTTTCGAGGCTTATGTCCTGCCCAAACCCTACTAACCCGAGGATTTCGCCATCCTCCCCAATGATAGGCAGTTTGGACGTCCGGAGCCACTTTTCTATCCCATTACTTTCAGCCATCAGTTCCTCCCGGTCAATAATGGATTGTCCTTGCTTGAGGACAATGGAATCATCTCGAAAGAACTGATCCGCAATATGCCGGGGGAACATATCAAAATCTGTCTTCCCCAACACTTCCGCTTCATCTTGTACTCCTTGATTCTCCAAGTCAACGCGGTTCGCTAAGATCTTCCGTCCTTCTGTGTCTTTTGCGTAAATTGCTGTAGGAAGGTTATCGATAATGGTCCTAAGAAGTCTCCGTTCCCAATCCAGCTTCTCTTGCAACGTGCGGATCTGTTCTTCCGCGCCCTGTAAATCCACGAAGTCGAGATCTTGCATTGGATTCGCCATTCCCATTACCCCTTACCGTTATTTTTCTTGCCCCGAATAGTACAAACGATTACATCTTCGTTTAACAACGCAAATTTCCTGTTAAGTTTATGATCTTTACGATGAGGTTCACAATTTGATTGATTCAAAAAAGGCGAACCGATTATCGGTTCGCCTGCGTTGTCATAAATTGATTACAATAAGACTCATTGTTCTAGAGACGCTCTCCGCACGTGGGACAATAGTTGTATGTTGCATCAAGGCCAGCTCGGCAATTTGGGCAGATCCGTCCCTGCCCTTGGCTACAATGGACATGTTCTTTACCAAGGCTGACCACTTCACCGCGATCGATTCTCTCGCCAATCTGTTGTTCTAAAGAACAGGTTTGCTGGCAGCAACGTGTTTGTAGAAAATAGCGGTAGTTCCATTTCCAAACGGGGATAAAAAAGACGTGGAAATAATTGAAGGTTTTGATTACGTCATATCGATCATAAGCACCACAAATGGGACAGATAACGCTTTGTTCTGTCCTGATTACTTCGCTTTTTGATTGAATCCCAAAAATCCCAATAAAGAACATAATACCGCCCCATGTCATTTTACTAAAAAACGAGTCAAACTTGCAACCATTGCATCCATGGGTGTGACAAAACAAATCCAGGCCAAATACTTCCAGCCTGGATACTACATAACATAAAGGGACTGACACCGACAACCAAAGCGCTCTGCATGAGTCTAGTCATGAGCGTTTAAACACACTTTGTCGAGTCAATCCCTATTCGTATTATAACCTTTTCCACTCCAGATATTCTGGTAAAATATGGTTTTAACTCACTTCATCTTGAAGCTCATATTCTTCCTGAACATGGAATACAACCTCTAAGACCCGGCGGGAACTAGTCTTCGCGATGGTGACCGAGAGGTTTTCGAAGTCAAACTGGTCCCCTTCTTGAGGAACTCGTCCCAACTGTTCGATCACCCAACCACCAACAGTTGTCGCATCTGTTTCTTCATCATCAACACCAAACATGCGGAAAGTCTTATCCAAATTGGCACTGGCCATCACTTTAAACTCATTGTCCGCCAGTTGCTCCACCTCTTCAACGACTTCGTCATGTTCGTCCCAGATTTCGCCTACCAGTTCTTCAATAATGTCTTCCATCGTGACTATTCCCACAGTGCCACCAAACTCATCAGTGACCACCGCAATATGAGACTTGTTCTGCTGAAGATGACTCATCAAGCTTGAGATCTTCATGGTCTCGGTGACAAAAATCGCCGGTTTCATAATACTCTCTATCGATTTTTCGGCTTGGACAACTTCATTATAGAAATCTTTTTGATGGATTACTCCAATAATGTCATCAATTGAGTCGTGATAGACGGGAAGTCTGGAGTAACCGGTGTCACGGAACACCTCGAGAATCTCGTCAGATGATGCAGTCTCAGGAATCGCAACTACATCAACCCGCGGCGTAACAATATCGACCACTTCTAAATCGTCGAATTCAATTACGCTCCGAATAAGATCGCCCTCTTGCTCGTTAATTCCCCCGTCAATTTGGGCTTCTTCTACAATCGTCAGCAATTCTTCTTCAGTAATCCCTTTGTCGTCAGGGATTACGTTTAATTTTCTGGCCATCAGGGTCTTCGCCCAAGCGAAAAAGAGGTTGAGCGGGGCAAAAACCACCAGCAATACTCGAACTATAGGAGCCGCAGACATGGCAAAACGATCTGGAGATTCTTTGGCCAGCGTCTTGGGGAAGATCTCTCCAAAGATTAGCACTAAAAGTGTGATGACCACCGTAGAAATGGACACACCTAGATCACCAAAACTGCGTGTGAAAATCAACGTACCTATAGAGGCCGCTGTGATATTGACAATGTTATTGCCGATTAAGAGCGTGGTCAAAACCCTATCGAAGTCCTCGGCTAACTCAAGTACCAAAGAGGCCTTCTTACTTCCACTGGAAGCTGCATTCTTGACCCTAGCTGAGTTGAATGAGGTAAAAGCAGTTTCTGTAGCCGAAAAAAAAGCTGACATCAACAGCAGTACACCCAAGCTTGCAATCAGCGTAATACTACCGTCCATTTAATCTAATCCCCTCCATTTACTTTTGCTCTCTGAATCCACTAAGGAATCAACAGAGTTGGTAAACAGAAGGAACGGTTCCATGTGCAAAACACGAGCGTCGCAATACCCGCAGTCTCGAGTACTGCAAAACGATGGACACCGTAATACTCAGGAGCAACTCAAAAAACCTGTAGCTACTTCGATCCGGCGGTTCGTCCATGTTCATCTCCTCTTCTACTAATCTCTAACGTAATTATAACACAAAGCAATTTCCTCTTCCACCTTTATGGAAATTACTGGCACAGAACCATAAATGCTTTCTCGCATTGCCCCCGTTGTTAATCATAGTATTAGATAGGGAGGCGAACCACATGTTTATCGTCTTAAGGGGTAGAGTCTTAGTTTTCCACATCGCGATCAACTTAGTCATAATAGGAGTGGTCATCTCGGTTTGGAGCTGGCTAAACGCACCCACTCCTCCACCCAGAATCGGTATATCTGGAATTTCTCCAGCACTAATTCAAGGTTTGCTCCCAAACACCGAACTGGGGAAAATCTATCACGGCACACCAAGCGAGCTACTCGAACACTTGGAAAAAGGTGAACTTGATTACCTAGTTGAACTAGATGAACCCACTTCGTCCTTTGCAAACTGGTTTTTAGGATACCTTGTACCGGCGATCGTAGTTCCTTTCTTCGATCCGTCTGGTGAGATAACCATGCAGGAGCTCATGGACATCCTGAACGGGGAGCCCCACTCAGTCGTGGTATCCGAAGTTTTGGCCTTACCTGGTTTCCCCTGGTTCGGCCTACCAGTCCGCTATTTACCCTCGGCAGAAGTTATCCAGGAACTAACTACTGGACACGGGAAACTAGGAATCATACCTGTGCAAGATCGTACGCCAAGTGTCCGTGTTGTACCCCTTTCCCAAGTAGATCCTTGCCAGCCACTTGACCCGCCTTCTACTTATCCGTTAAGTCGTACCATCTACTTGAGCAGAGCAGAGCGAAACCTTGCAAACCGATTAAAAGATCGTTACAACGAGAGCAAAGGTAAAAGCCTCGATGAAATCCGCTTGGCGGCATTAGAGTCAACGTACTTCAATCCTTGGGCAAACCAGATCAAATTTGTTGCCGTGGGCGATATTATGTTGGACCGTGATGTAGAGAAAGTTGGCTTACAAAAGGGCTGGGAACACATTTTTTCTGAGGTTGCCCCCTTTATCCAAGAAGCGGATCTGGCCTTTGCCAATCTAGAATCACCCATCGGTGACAAGGGACGATTCATTAATATGTTTCAGGCACCTCCCGAAGCTGTGCAGGGCATTGCTTATGCTGGTTTTGATGTGGTCTCTCTAGCCAACAATCACACTCTAGACTTCCATATTGAGGGCATGTTTGAAACCATGCGGCTGTTGGAAGAACATGGTATTGACTGGGTTGGAGCCGGCCAAGACATTCATGCAGCACGCAGCCCCTTGATTAAAGAAATCGGAGGAATTAAGGTAGGCTTTTTGAGTTACACGGAAATGTGGTTTGTCTATACCCGAGAACCGATTAGCTGGCAAGCAACCCAAGATGAGCCTGGAGTAGCTCCGGCCAGATTGGAGACGATTGTGGACGACGTGACCAAGCTCCGTGACCTGGTTGATGTGGTGATTGTTTCGGTGCATTGGGGTAAGGAATATGTCCACGAGCCCACAGCCGAACAGTTTACCCTGGCCAGGGCCGCGGTAGACGCTGGTGCTCATCTAGTCTTAGGGCACCATCCCCACGTATTACAGGGGATCGAGTTCTATCAACATGGCGTGATTGCCTATAGTTTAGGAAACTTTGTCTTCGATATAAACCTGCCCAAAACCTGGGAAACCATGATCCTAGATTTCACACTATCACCTTCTGGAGTACGAGATCTGACAATAGTCCCTGCCTATATCTTTGGCGTACAGCCACATATACTCCAGGGTTCCCACCGAGATGCGGTTTATCGGCAGATTCGCCATTATTCCCTAAAACTGCGCTAAAACAAGTTATTGAGAAAATGCGCAAGGATGCCTGCCATTAATGACTTAGAACGATGCGTTGCCCAACCAAATACCAAACTCACTAAGAATATGGAAAGTGCTCCACCTATTGGCTGCCTAAAGCTTTGCTGCAAAACGCCCGTGAAAAACCATCCTGGGATATGCAGAATCAAAAACATCAGTGATGAGATTATATTTGCAGTAAAAAAGGAGTACCTCAACTGCAAGTTCCCCAGGATCGCCCCCCTCATCAGAAACTCCTCAAAGAAAGGTGCAATTAATATTACATTGACCAAGGGCCAACTTAATCCAGCTGGTAAAAGGGGGTTTCCCTGCAAGTAGTTGGGAACTAAAGCAGTAAGCGCGATCAAGAGACCCAAGCCTCCGCCCCATTTCAGCCAACTGATCCAGTTGGCGAAATTGAACAGTTCCCAGACACTGCGCTGAGATATTTGCAATAAATACAAAGCAGGTATGATCCACAGGATCAGCTTGGTAACAGTCCAAAATGCAAAACTGCCACGGCTTGTTGTCAGCCAAGTCAACCCCCGCTCAAGCTGGATTTTCAACAACCAGGCACCAAACCAGGCTACCATAATTGAGATAAAGATAAGGTAAGTAGACTTTACAATCCTAATTGCAGACGATCTTTCCTTGGACACAGTATAGTACCCCTCTCCTAGTACGCGCTTTAAAGCAGGTACATATAATATTATCGCCAGTTATCACTAAAAAAGGAGGAAGTCCTCAATGTATTCCGGTCACCCCAGTTACCCACGGGTTCCAACCTATTGCCCGCCAGGTTTTACGGGTAGATATACGGTTGTTCAAGGTGACACCATGTTCTTTATTGCACAGCGCTTTGGGGTCTCGCTAGACGCTCTTATAGCGGCTAATCCACATATTCCTAATCCGAGCCTAATCTTCCCAGGTGATGTTCTCTGCGTACCACAAAAAATGCCACCTCCACCACCTCCGCCACCACCTCGTGACAAATGCCCCTGTCCGATCACACTCACTGAGTTCATTGGTCGCTCTGTGCAAGTTGCAACTCCCTGTGGTGTCGTCTCTGGAAACCTTGTCTTTGTTGGCGATAACTCAATCACCTTGAATGAACACAAAACAAACCACCCTATTATTATTCGGTGCAAAGAAATCTGCTTTGTCCGAATCTATAGGAGGGGAAACACTGATGAGCTGTGATTGCTGTCAATGTCCAGAAGGTTTAGTGCCCCTACTTGATCGGCGTGTCTTGGTGGACACTAAGTGCGGAGAGATTACGGGCATTCTCCGAGCATTCGGGGAAACCTTTCTAGAAGTGGAAGAATTGGATCCGCGCTTTGAGCTAACTATAATTCAATGCGGAAAAATCTGTTACGTTCGATTGGTCAAGTAACTGTGTCAAGTGAAACACCGCGAGACGGATTACTCTCGCGGTGTTTCGCCTAAAGAAAACTATGGAGCCCAGCTAAAGTTAGGGAGCCACCCTACCGGACTTTATTAAAAAGCCATTAAAGACAAACTCCACGGCTGCAACCATCCCACCTAGTACGATCAAGGTATATACACTCGTTTGGAAATCAACTACAATCTCACCATAAAGATACGCAACCAAGGCAGCCATGATTCCATCCCCGATGGCCGCGGCTATAGTCCCCATGGAAGGGAAAACGAACATGTCTCCAACCAGATAGTTTATGGGAACCACAACTAAGCTGTACAGGAAAACTAAGGACCATGGATTGGTATCAAATATGGATAGTATTAAACCAGCAGCTCCAAATGTAAGGAGAAACTTGATAGCTAGTGCCCTGCCTGTAACGCTCATTTCCCTCACTCCCCATTCCAAACGCGTACTTTTATCTTGACCGAGGCTCAGTTGAATTATGTTTACAGTTACATACCCTTAAATCCGGCCCTTTAAAAAGTCCTGCCTGAGCACGGGGTTAAACTTTTCAATGGCATAGCGGAGCATTGTGCGGGGCATTTCTTGATAGTGCTCCTTTAAGAAATCGTATTCCACTTGAAAGTCTCTATTCCCAACTTCCCGTAGCATCCAGCCCACCGCTTTGTGAATCAAGTGGTGTTCATGGTGGAGAAGAAGTTTAGCAAGGTGCAATGTATCTTGGAAGTCACCCTGACGAATGAAATAGAAGGTGGCAATAATCGCTATCCTTTGCTGCCATAGATCTCCTGATTGCGCAAGTTCAAACAGCAGGTCGCGTTCTTTTTCGAACAAGTAAGCTCCGAGAATCTTATCTGCCGAGGTGTCTACCAAATCCCAGTTGTTGATAAAGACGGTATTAGCCAAATAAAACTCAACAAGAACTTTCCTCTCGGTCTCAGTTTTTGTCCGCTGATACTTGTTAACCAGCATCAATAGGGCTGTTAGGCGGCACTCATGAATTGGGTCCCCAAGAAGCACCTGGAGTTCTTCCAGAGAGATTTCTCGGTAGAACTGTTTTGCTATTCTGCGCTGAACTGGTACTGTCACCCCGATAAACTGATCCCCTTCTGCATAGCCTCCCGGCCCTGCTTGGAAAAACCTAGGGAAAAAGGCCGCTTTTTCAGGATCACGATGCTTGTCTAGTTCCTGTTTGATCTCAGCAATTATACCCATGGTATACCCCTTTACCAAGTTACTTCTTTTGATCCCGCCGAAGCCCTTCCATCTGCTCCTTCACTTCAGCAGTCAACCCCTCTTGGAGGACAGTACGGGTCTTGCCCTGTGTCTGAAGAAAAGATTTGTGTGCGAATTCAAGAGCGATCTGAACCTCTTCCCGTAGCTCCCTGGCTGATAAAAGGGCACTTCCAGCTCCGCGAATAATCACCTGCTGCAAGCCATCAGAAGTGGCCACTGTAATCTTATATTTTTTCTGATGAGCGTGAGCGAATTTCTCGATATACTGATCGGCGGTTTGGGCTTCTTTAGTAAACACCACATGAACATTATGATAGTCAATAATTTCTTCTAGATAACGCCCTTGCACCCGATAAGCATCAAAAACAACTATTACCTGGCAGTTCTTAACGCCCTGGAAACTGGAAAGAATGTCAAGTAGCTTTGTGCGGGCACCATCCATGTTTTCCTCAGCAATCTCCTTCAGTTCTGGCCAAGCATAGATCACATTGTACCCATCAACTAGCAGGTATTCTTCCCGAGCATCTTCCACAATAGGCTTTACAGGACGGATTTCACTAGACCCCTCTGGAACTTCGCTCCGCCGATTCCAACCGTACCTCTTGCCCTGGTTAGCAGTTGTGTTAAGGTAAGTATAGTCCAGGTCAACATAGTCAGGGGCGAAAGTGCGGACTGCTCGCTCTTCCACACGTTCCTTCGGCAATACACTTTCCACATGCATGTAATCCTTGACCTGATCCCATTTGACGTAAAAGCCAGTGCCACCAGCACAAAATACCGAGCCCGTGGGGTTGTCCAAGTCCCGTTCCGAATCGTAACCAAGGGACTCGATAACCTCCTCAGCATTATGACAAGGTTGGTAACCTGCAAGTGTGAGAAACAGCCGCCCCTCTCCTTTTGTGTACGCGATAACGTCTTGGTGGTAGTTGCGCATGTTCACGGCTGGAGCAGTACCAACCAAAACTACTCCAGAAGCTGTAGTCTCAGCTATTTCCCAACTTCCCTGCATTTTCTCAATATCTGTCATAGCCCTGCCCACCACTTTTTCTGGGACCTCCAGACGAAAAGAGTAGTAAGGCTCAAGCAAGATGGATTCCGCCTCTTTTAACCCCTGCCGTACTGCACGATAGGTTGCTTCCCTAAAGTCGCCGCCTTCTGTATGAGTCTTATGGGCCCGCCCCGAAACCACGGTAATTTTCAGATCCGTAATGGGAGAACCAGTCAGAACACCCTTGTGAGTCTTCTCTTGGAGGTGAGAAAGAATTAGACGTTGCCAGTTTTTCGCCAAAATGTCCTCACTACATTCTAAAGCGAACTGGAGCCCACTTCCCCGTTCCAGAGGCTCGAGCAAGAGATGGACTTCTGCATAATGTCGCAAAGGTTCAAAATGACCCACACCTTCCACTTTGTGCGCAATCGTTTCTTTATAAAGAATCCTACCTGCATCAAACTGAACTTCCACTCCAAACCTTCTTTGGATAAGTCTCTGCAGAATCTCGATTTGAACTTCTCCCATAATCTGAACCTGGATCTCCTGCAACTGCTCTTCCCACACAACGCGTAGCTCTGGTTCTTCTTCCTCTAACTCACGTAGTTTAGGGAGCATTTCCCGTGGATCACAACCCTCAGGAAGAAGTACTCGGTAAGAAAGGACAGGTTCTAAAACTGGAGGAGGCGACCCTCCCTCGAAACCTAAGCCCTCACCAGGCTTAGTCTGACTGAGTCCTAACACAGCGCAGACGGAGCCTGCAGGCAGTTCATCAACTAACTCGTATTTCTCACCGGAATATAGGCGAATCTGATTCACCTTTTCTTCCCACTGACCATTACTCACTGCATCCCTAACCTTAAGGGTTCCACCAGTAATTTTAAGATGGGTCAGTCTGTTCCCCTGGTCATCTCTAGAGATCTTAAATACTTTAGCGCCAAACTCTGCTGGGAAAACCGGAGTCTGCGTGTAATGAACCAACCCCTGCAAGAATTCTTCCACACCGATCAATTTCAAAGCGGAACCAAAATAACAAGGGAACACTTTCCGACTCTGGATAGCCAGCTGGATTTGCTCATGCTCGATCTTGCCCGTTTCAAAGTAAGTGTCCATCAGAGTTTCGTGGCAGAGAGCCAGTTGTTCAAAAAACTGCTCCGTCTGCTCAGTTCCAAACTTGGTACAGCCAAGATCCAATTGTTGCTGGAGTTCCTTTAGAAGCGCCTCTTCGTTTGTTCCAGGCTGATCCATCTTATTAATGAACAAAAACACAGGCACTTTGTACATGGCAAGCAACCGCCAAAGTGTAGCGGTGTGTCCTTGTACTCCATCTGCACCGCTAATCACTAAGATAGCATAGTCTAACACCTGTAGCGTTCTTTCC
>JAAZLQ010000037.1 GCA_012799255.1 Bacillota bacterium | reverse complement strand
TTTAAAGATGATTACGAGTACAACGAAGAAGTGGTTCAAAACATATTAACCAAACCGCAGACTGAGGAAATTCTCAACTATGTGTACAAAGCTGTACAAGAAGCTCCCGAGCTGAGTGAGGAACATTTAAAACCAGTGTTTAAAGAAGGCTTGGAGATCTTTGGCATTAAGATGGGTGAGCTGATTCAACCAGTCCGGGTAGCTTTAACTGGAACTAATGTAAGCCCAGGTATTTACGATGTCTTAGTACTCCTAGGACGGGAACGCGTTTTGACGAGAATTGAACGTACCCTGAATATGCTTAGGGATAAGGAGTTGATCTAATGCAAGCTCAAGTAAAGTGGAATGGAAAGATGGGTTTTGTTGGTGTTTCTGGGACCAATCATGCGGTAGTAATGGATGTCTCCAAAGAAAATGGAGGAGATGGTACTGCGCCTAGCCCGATGGAAATGGTGCTCCTTGGCTTAGCTGGGTGTTCAGGGGTGGACGTTGCTCAGATCGTGAAGAAGAAACGCTTGACAGTGCGTGATTTCCAAATTTCGGTGTCCGGTGAGCGGGCAGACGAACATCCGCGGGTGTTCACCAAAGTGGATCTGACTTTTGTGTTTGAAGGAGAGAACCTCACCATGAAGCCCCTGGAAGATGCGGTTCGTCTTTCGCTTGACAAATACTGTTCTGTGGCGGGGATGGTGAGCAAGACCGCAGAAATCAACTGGAAGGTTGAGATCAAAGAGTAGGGGTCAAACCAATGAAGATTTATACCAAAAAGGGAGATTCCGGGTATACTAAACTGGGTACAGGTGATGCTATTCGCAAAAGCGACGCGCGAGTGGAAGCTTATGGGACGGTAGATGAGCTATCGAGCTTTATCGGTTTAGCCGTGAGCGGTTTGCAGGATGAGAAGATCATCGCTGAACTCTTATGGGTTCAGGGCAAGCTATTCACGATTGGTTCCATCTTGGCCTTCCCTGGCAGAGAGTCGTCGAGCGGACTTGGAGAGGTTGGACCTGGAGACCTAAATGTCCTTGAAGAGGCAATGGATCGGATTAGCGGGTTGGTTCCGCCTTTGACCGGTTTTGTTTTGCCGGGTGGATCCAAAGAAGCATCGATCTTGCATTGTGCCCGCAGCATTTGCCGCCGGGCTGAACGACGTGTTTCTTGCCTTGACCAAGGCGATTATCCCCTGGGTGTTAACGTCTTGCCGTTCTTAAACAGGCTCAGTGATTATTTATTTTGCGCCGCGCGTTTAGTTAATCATCTTGCTGGTTATGGCGATTACGTGGCAAAGATCCACACCGGGCGTTGAAAGAATAATAACTGGCCCTTGTTTTTTCTCGGCCAATGTGGTATATTTCATAACAGAATTGGGGGATCGTCTAATGGCAGGACGGATGACTCTGACTCATCTAGTCTAGGTTCGAATCCTAGTCCCCCAGCCATTTCTAGTTAACTAAACCTCATCGGCTCCGATGAGGTTTTTTCTTTTCAGCTAACACTTGTTCATAAAGTGCCATAGTCTTTTCTGCCATCTGTTTACTGGAGAGGTGGGAAACCGAGTAAGTTCTTCCCCAACGCTGTAGTTTTTTTAGACGATGGGGACGGGCTAGTAGTGCGTTTAGGTCATACTGCACATCTGACAGGGGAAAGCGTCCTAGGTTTCCACTAAAGTCGAATCGCTCGTCCTTGACCAATTGGGGTGTAATAATTCCATCGTAGGCTTGTTGCATTAAGATAACCGCGTTACCACAGCTTAGTGCTTCCCGGGCGGTTCGCCCGCAGGCAGCCACAATTCCGGATGCCTGTAAATGGGGGACCAGATTTGTCTGCCATGGATAAAACCTGGTTCCTGGTAGATACGGATTCCAGTTGGAGATGATCTTCAGAGGTTTTCCCGTAAGAATCGCATTCGCCACAACCAAATGCTTGAGAGGTTCGAGGCGTTTCCTTTCTAGGCGACCCACATAAAGGAGTTCTTTTCTGGGACTAGTGATGCGTTCCGGCGGACAAAAATGGTCCGTATCTATGCCATTGAAAATCACTTCTACCTTGTCGCTAATCTCCTGGAGTTCCTCTGCCACTTTCGGCCCAATGGCAATTACGCAACTGGCTAGAGACAAAGGTTGGCGATAACGTGGTTGGTTGAAGCCAAGCCCATGGCAGGTGACAACATAGGGGATCTTTAAGCGGGATGACAACTGTTGAGCTCTCTGGAACAAAGTTGAGCTTTGCGCGTGGATTAAATCAGGTTGCCAAATGCGACAAAGACTATACAAGCTAAGCATGTCAGTGTTATGAGAGAAAGAGACTTTGAATCGGGTTAAGTAGGGGACATAATCGCTCCAAAAGAGTTTGCTGTGAATGGTTCCAAAAGCTATGTGGGGTTCTACCCCGAGGCCTTGTAGTTGTTTGGCTAGTTCGAGGACATGGGTGGTTTGACCACTTAAAAAGAAGTCAGACAGAATAAGTATCTTCACGGACAATCCCCCCAGTTCGCTTCTTCATAATTTATGCAGGAAATTAAGGGGTGTGCAAAGGGCATGGCTATTACGGTAGTGGT
>JAAZLQ010000231.1 GCA_012799255.1 Bacillota bacterium | reverse complement strand
GGCCTCCAAAATACGTAGTTTTATCTGGTGTTCCCTGGAATAGCACCCAAGGTTTCTTGATTCGTGGTACTTCCCAGAACATAAACGCATATCGTGGAAGATCCCCTGTTTGCAAACCGGTGTTAGGGGTGCAATACTTATTCATCAACAGATCATCATCGAATCCCGATAGCTCAAAAGAAATTCTTGAGTCTGGATTACCCAAATGTCGAGACTGTTCGGCGATGTGAAAACGTCCATACGCCAAATTCTTCATCTTTGCGGGAATATCCGTTGATGAATCAAGTTCAAAACCAATGTGCTGCGCATTCTCAGCAGAGGTGGCATTACTCATCATGACCAAGCCCACCTTTACTACTTCACCAGAAATAGTCTCAAATGCACCTGCACCTAGATTAGCTATCAATAAAAAACGGCTGTTCTCCAAATGATGTAAACGCAATTGTTTGTAATACGTCAAGGACAACCAGTTCTGAGGCATTACCAAACATGACAACCCATTATCTGCTAACATTTCTTGGATTCTCTGCAAAAACACTGTGGCTAAGTCGTACTTGCCAATATGGTAATGGCGTTCGCAATAATCTTTAAGGGTATCATCATGATAGCCGCTCTTTAAGTAGGGAACGTTTGTGATGATCAAATGGAATTGTGAAGACAGAATTTTTGCAGCCTCGGATAGCCCTTGAGCGGTAATACCCATTTCATAATACTCACTATTGCACTCCTCTTTTTCCAGTACAAGCCCTAATAATTCAGAAATTTGCTCGAAACTGGCACTATAAAGATCTCCCTGGATTTTCGTCGGATTAATTAGGCTTCCCAAGGTTGGTGCATCACTGAAGAGGTCATAAAGCTTTGCCATGCCGGTTTCAAACTGCTCGTATGAAGCAACTCTTGCGTCGGCAACAGATGTTTTAGCTGTCATTGGATACAAATCACCTTTAATCCTTGCGGCAATTTGCTTCCATTGTTCTCTTGTTGAGTTGGGTGCTAAACCCGAGCAAGCAATATTAAACGAAGGCAACGTACGGTAGCCCCCTGCTTCAGGGTAACGCCATGCTTCTAGGGCCAAAGCGAAGACCGCTAGTTGAACACATCGTTGATCGAGCTCTAACCCATACAAATTATCCGCGATAACCGCATCGACTGCTTTATTGGCGGTCATGCCTTCTAAGCGCATTCTTAATGGAACTAACATAAGGAGAATACCAACAAGAAAGTGCCCTGAACCACAACAGGGATCGAGACACTTCAACTCACTCAACTTATTAGGCCAATTGTCCTGCGACCCAGCAGCAGGCCACCATTTACCTGCTTCATCTTTTGAAAAACGAAGATACTCCAAAGAAACCCTTGGAACAGAAGCTCTTCTCCTTAACTCTTCCTCGCTATCTGCAGTCAATAAATCGCAGTCAGATAAGGTCCTTGCAGCCCACCAAGCGCCTATCGAGTTATCAAGTAAGAAGCTCACCATGTAGGGCTCGGTAAACAGCTGCGTAACAGCGGGTAGCTCTCGGGCACCAATCTTTACCTCTGACTCGTTTATCTCTTTTTTTCGCTTGGATTGCCAAAACTGATAAACCCAACCCAGACTATCCGATGCTTCGAACACTTCGGAAGGCAACTCACCTAATAAATATTCTAATCTTCTTTGATACTCAGGGGCTAGATCAATTTCAAAGACAGGCGAATCCGCACGGAAGATTTGGGGAAGCATGTTTTGCGCAAAGCGAGAGGCCAACTCCCAACCATTTTTTGCCCCTTCATCTCGCGCCAGTTCTTCACACTCCTCTAGTGAGACAGGAACAGGACTAACTGGATCGGGATACATTAACAAGTTGTTCTCCGCTAAAAACTTAGCAAATAGCATACGATGCCAGTGCTGATAAGCCACTTCCTCCAGCAATCTCTCAATTTCTTGCGTCTCATCCCGCGGCTTGCGTGTGTCTCCTAGCTGCCGTCCGTGAGCTCTAAGTCTACGCCTGAGATCTCGTTCTTCTGCAGACAAATGCTTGTACGGTGATGATTCACCAATACTTAATTGCTGTAACGTATACCGAGCTGCAGTTTCAGCCACCTCACGGGCTTCTTCTACAACACGTGCTAACTTGTCCCTTAAGTCTTTGTCC
>JAAZLQ010000107.1 GCA_012799255.1 Bacillota bacterium | reverse complement strand
TCCTTGGTTCTTCTTATACAAAAAGCTTATTATTCAGACTCCTCAAGTACTCCCGTGATTTTTACATCTTTCTTGCCGAGCTTGATTTCAAGGGTTTGTCCACCAAATTCCATCTCGTTTGTGGGTCCGTGCTCAGTTGGAAAAATCTTGACATCTTTATCGTCAGCCGACCACTTAATTACATCGTCTCCCAGATCTATAGTATATTTAACATTAAGTTTTACCGTATCTTCCCTCTTATACTTACCATTCTTGGCAAGGTTAGTGATCTCTGCAACAGGTGTGCCATCATCATCCTTAGGTACTTCCACTTTCAAAACAACCTTACCAAATGGCCATAGGGTACATCCAGCTAACATCACAGCAGCTAATACAACAGCAGTAAGTAACAATATATTTCTTTTCACTATTAAAGCACCTCCGTAATTCGTTGAGATTTTTTGTCCCACAAAACACTAGGTCTTTCTGTTCCTACCGCCTTCTTTTCCGTCCACCCCCATCAAACAACACATAATAATAATTAGGTCATTCTACATAAAAGACAAGTATCCTGCCCCAATTAGACAAATGTTCCTCAAATGTTAACAAAGGGAGGTCAGTGGCCTCCCCCAAAACTACCAACCTTTACTTTACGCAGAAATGTCTTCTTCCATACTTGCTGTGGAAAGTGACTTGCTCTGCCAAGCGTGCAAAGCTAAACTAATGGCAATAATCCCGTAAGCCACAAACACCCTGAAATATTCACCAACTTGCGCACTTCCAAAGATCGCCTGTCCGGCAGAGGGTGATACTACAAAGAGCAAGTGGAACAAGAATGTACCCGTAATAGCTTGAGTAATCGTCGCCTTTGTCACTGTTGCTCCACCAATCAAAAGGGCCGCAATGGCGAAGGTACCTACCTGCTCATGACTATTATAGGTGTTTAGCGTACCTATATTCTGGAGGAAGATAATCTGTCCCCAGGCAGCAAGCACAGTTGAAAAGACGATAGCCAAAATCCGGTTCCGATCCGTATTAATCCCGGCTACTGCCGCGATATGGCGATCTTGACCAATAGCCCGAAAATCTTGACCAAGCTTGGTTCGGAAAAACGCCCAAATACCAAAGGCCAGTAAAGCTATGACAATAAAGGTCACCATAGGAAATCTGGTAAATCCGTATTGGATTTGCCAAATGCCATCCAGGGCACCGCGGATTCTGTGCAAATCAATGGTGTTCCTCAATCCTGGACTGGTGGAGATACGAAGTTGGGGATTGTTAAATGGAATGATTGTGCCCACCAAGAACAAAAAGATAAACTGGTAGACACCATTGGCAAAGAAGCCCATCACCATACCAGTAATCATCTCCCGGCCCTTAGCTTTGTTCAGTAACATTCCGGCCAGAAAACCGAACAAGATCGCCATGGGCGTTGCTAGTAGGGCTGTCAAAGCAAGACCACCAATTCCAGCCCACTCCCAATGAGTAGCTAGGATCAAAGCGATTTGTCCAGCTAAAGCACCAAGTACGATACTAAAGTTCAAGCCCATTCCAGCCGCAACTGGAATAATCAAAGATAGCACTAAGAACGAGTTACGAGCCATCCGCTTAGTTATTTCCATGAGCAAGAATTGGCCTGGCATCTTAGCGTAGTAAATCCCGAGTAAACAGACGACACCAAAGAGTAGTGGTACAGCGTTTTTCGACAAGATCCTCTTTACTTGATTCACGCCTGTTCACCTCCAGTTATCCTAGTTAAGGCATACAAAATCATGCCATTACTTACAACTACTCGTGCGATTTCCGATATGTTGCCTTCGATAAGTTGGTTAGTGACTGGCATAGCCACCGTTAACAAGGTCTGGAAGAGTACAACACCAATCACTGCGTGCAGTACTTTCGCCTCCTTGGTGGAGGCACCACCGATTAACACACCGGCGACTGCAGGAAAAGCAGTCATCAAAGGACCGTTGTAGAGCTGAACAAAGACGAAACTCTGGGCGTAAACCACATAACCAACCGCCGCTAAGACGGTGGAGAGGACTATTCCCAGGCTGCGATACTTATTCAAGTTCAGGCCGGAGGCTATAGCAAAGCGGGGATTGCGACCGACCACTTCCATGGCTACCCCTGCCTTAGTTCTAAAGAACAGCCAAACCAAGAATGCCACCAAACCATAGAACAATAACAGACCCGTGGGGATAGTTAGACCGAAGATTTCAAACGCTAAGAAATTGTTCAACACTCCGGCAAAAGTGTCAGCTAAGGTCAACGTGACCCGTAAACCTTGGCCCCCCACTGGCCAGATTAGGGCAGGATTCTTAAAGGGAGCCATCAGCCAAAAGATACACATTCCCGCAACCACTGAAAAGCCCACGTAGGTTCCTACCATCATCTCTTGTCCAGCTACACGGTTCAACAATAGGGAGAACAGATAACCTGCTCCTATACCCAGTGGAACGGCAAGCAAGATTGCCACGAAAAAGCCAGTCATACCCATCAACGAAAACTCCATAGCCACCAAGACGCCGACTATACCGCAAATAACGCCAACTGGTAACCCGAAGTTTAAACCCACTCCCGCCTGAATCGAGGGTACCATTGCCAAAACGTAAATTCCGTTTTGCCCGATCCTCACTAATGCGTCGCTGAGCAGTCCAGCAACACTCAGTTCTGTGCCCGCTGCGATGATCACGAGGAGTAGCAAGAAGGATGCAATAATGAGGCGGGGCAATCCAAATCCATGATAGATCTTAAGAAGTCGCTCTTTCATCTGGCTCCCACCTCCTCGAGAGTTTTTCCTGCCATCAATAGGCCGTATTCCACATCAGGAGCATCTGGCGAAAGAATGCCGGCTAGCCTACCTTCATAGACAATTGCGATCCGATCCGCTATGCTACGCAGTTCTGCCAATTCGCTAGAAGTGATCACAACCGTCACTCCCATCTTGTTTAGCTCAACAATGAGCTCTAACACCCGGGCCTTAGCTCCCACGTCGATTCCCCTGGTCGGCTCCGAGACAAAGAGCAACTTCGGTTCCTGTGTGAAAGCCCTAGCCAAGCAAACCTTTTGCTGGTTGCCACCACTCAATCTACGCACAATCTGTTCTGGTCCAGTACAACGAATATCAAACTTCTCAATCGACTCTAAAGCATGGCTGATAATCTTCTTCTGATCACGCAGCTTCAGACGACCTGGTTTCAAGAACTTATTCTGACTCTGCATGCTGGTGAGCACAATATTGTTGGCGATACTGTCTTCCAGAACGAGCCCTACTCCTCGACGGTCTTCAGAAACAAAGGCTAAGCCTAGTTCCAAAGCTTCTCGCGGGCTATTTAAGGGTACATCCACTCCTTCATAACGCACGTGACCTTCGCTAGGATAAAGTCCCATTACTCCATTGGCGAGACCTATCTTACCATGACCAGCCAAGCCTCCAATCCCGAGGATTTCACCACGATAGACATCCAAGTTAATCCCCCGGAGGCTTTCACCCGGCATATTAACCTTTAGGTCGCGAATCTCCAGCACTGTCTCTCTAGCTGTGTCAGTCTTTTTCGTTCCTAAACGGGCTGTAGTGTCAATTTTGCGGCCCACCATGAGCTCAGCAATCTGCGCAATAGTAAAGGAGTTTTTAGGTCCTGAACGTACTAACTCACCATCTTTCATAATGGTAATGTTATCTGCCACGGCCATCACTTCATCGAGGCGATGAGTAATAAAGAGAATACTAATGCCACTTTTAGCTAACTTTTGAATCACCTCTAGAAACTGGTCCGCCTCACTCTCAGTTAGAACCGCTGTAGGTTCATCGAGAACCAACAGCTGCAAGTTTTCCTTGTCGATTTCCCGTGCAATTTCCACGAATTGAAGGTAACCAACCGGCAGCCCAGCCACAGGCAGCCACTCATCGATTGTCATGCCCAACTTATCCAAAGCTGTTCGAGTATCTTTGGCCATCTGCCGTCGGTTCAGGGTCTCCAGTTTCTTCCCGAAAACTGCACTAAAGGGATTAGGTTTGGTGATTTCCCGATTCAATTTAATGTTTTCGGTGACTGTAAAACCAGGTAGGAGCATAAACTCCTGGTGAACCATGCCAATTCCTGCCTCAATAGCAGCCTTGGGCGAGTCAAAAGCCACTTGTTTTCCATTGATTAGGATCTGTCCTTCATAGCCCCCAGTTTGAGCAATAACCGACATTCCGAACAGGATGTTCATGAGGGTTGATTTACCAGCTCCGTTTTCTCCCACTATGCAATGAATTTCACCTTGGTGTACTGTTAGATCAATGCCATGTAACACTTGAGTGCCATAAAAAGACTTGGAGATCTTTTGCATCTCCAGTACAGGAACACTCATTAACATCCACCTCCCACTTTTTGCCCCTCAAGAAAAGTGCGGAGTTCTGCCCTCGGAGAGGGCGAGAGCTCCGCATTGCTATTACTAATTGTTGTGTTCTCCTAGAAAATTACCGAGTCAGCAATAACTAGGTAGTAATTTGCTCCATCTTTGTAGCGATTGAGCGAAATGCTAATTCCGGTAGCTTCATAAACCGCTTTTTCCACTGCGTCTTGATCAGAGAAGTCCAAGCCGTTTTGGACGTGCTGGATAGCTAGTTCTACACCGGCTTCTACAAAGATCATGTTAATTGGTGCAACCCAGGTGGCAAGACGACCAGTGCGACCCATGTCAGCAACTTTAGCCTTAATTTGCTCGATGATAAATGGTACATCACCGCTATGCTCTTCAGGGATCTCAATTCCCAAAGCACCTGGATAGCCGTGGAAAGGACTTGGGCAACATTGTTCTGGGAAAATGATTCCAGTCTCAAGCGAAGCGCGGATTGCAGGTTCCATCATGGAACAGTTGGTACCAAAGAAAGCAATATCGGTACCATGCAAAGCGGCCTGACGAGGAATATCTTCTAGAATAAACTGCTGAGTTCCAGGAATACCCGCATCACCCATTGGGTCTGGAGCGGTAACATCGATTACTTCAATACCAAGGGCGGCAGCTTCTTCTTTCATATTGTTGTAACGAACAGCTAGAAGCTCCATGGACATGTGGCGAGGGAACGAATAGTGGAGAATCTTTTTAGCGCCCATTTGAGCAGCTAACTGCGCAATGTTAGCACCACGACGGATTTGGTCGGTCTCCACTGCGAAGTCCACTACGCCAGAAATCATATCTGGATCTTCATGGGGTAAGCCCATAATAAGTGCAATGTCAGGACGGAACTCACGGATCTGCTTGAAAGCAGCAGTTGTGCCTGGAACGGCCTGCACAACAACAATTGCTTTTACCTCTGGATCCATGGCAAACTGTAGAATTTGACCAATTACTGTTTCTTGCTCTTGCATGAAGTTGTCAGGATAAGTTACGTGCAAAACAGAACCTGGATAGCGGGCTGCCATTTTTGCCCCTGCTTGGTACTCCTCTTCACCTTGCGATACGGTACCAGTTACGACACCGATCTTAAAAGGCAATGCGGCAGCTTGAGTTACGCCAACTAAACCTAATACTAAAATCAACACTAAAACAAGACCTAGCTTCCTCTTCACTGTGTTCTCTCCTCCATATCCATATGGTATTTAAACTTCACTCCATATTCTACGAATTACGCAGTTTATCCTCCCATAAACTACAAAAAAATTTCTTTTTGATCTATTTGCGACGAAACTCCTGCTTGGTGCGGAAAACAATAAACCGCTGGAGTAAACTCCAGCGGTTCAAATCAGAATCTCAGATTAACCTACACTATCCATTTGTCTTGCGTTTAGTCCGGCGTAAATGCCCCTTTTAGCCACAAGTTGCTCATGGGTACCCTTCTCCCGAATCTGCCCTTCAGTTAGAACCACAATCTCGTCTGCATGACGAATGGTGGACAAGCGGTGGGCAATAATTAGGGTGGTGCGGTCCTTGGATAATTCCATTAGTGCCTCCTGGATTTCCTGCTCGGTTGCAGTATCCAAGGCGGAGGTGGCCTCATCCAAGATTAGAATCGGCGGGTTCTTTAAGAACACCCTGGCAATAGAGATCCTTTGCTTCTGGCCACCTGAGAGTTTAACTCCCCTCTCCCCTACATAGGTATCGTAACCGTCCGGCAAAGTCAGGATAAAATCGTGAATCTGAGCCTTTTTCGCGGCTTCAATCATGGCTTCCTCAGAAGCTGTGGGATCTCCGTAAAGAATGTTCTCCCGAATTGTCCCGGTAAACAAAAAGACGTCCTGCTGAACAAAGCCAATTTGCTGCCTTAGTGAACTAAGCGTTACATCCCGAACGCTATGACCATCGATGAGGATCTCACCTTGCACCACATCATAAAAGCGTGGAATCAAGTGACATAGCGTAGTTTTACCGCCGCCAGATGGACCAACAAAGGCAGTCGTGCTTCCTGCCGGAATAGTCAAATTCACATTGTGCAAGACTTCTGCCTGCTCGTTGTAGTGAAACGATACGTTTCTGAGTTCGACATTTCCCTTCACGGGAGGCAAATCCTTCGCTCCAGGACGATCCGTAACAGAGGGAGAAACCTCCATTAACTCCACAAAGCGATTGAACCCAGTCATACCCTGCTGGTACTGCTGGGTAAAGGAGATCAACCTTCTGATCGGCTGCAGGAAGAAGCCAATAAACATCAAGTATGCTGTTAGGTCGGCCAAGTCGATATGGCCGCGAAACATGAACAGGGCACCACAGGTAAGCACCGCAACATTGAGCAAGTCCGTTAAGAAGCCAAGTCCAGAAGAATAAACTGCCATAGCTCGGAAAGCCTTGTAACGGGATTTCTTAAAAGCAGTGTTGGCGTGGTCAAAACGCCTTTGTTCATAGGCCTCGTTCACAAAACTCTGGGCAACCCGAATCCCGGAAAGACTGTTTTCCAAATCCGCATTTACATCTGCGATGCGTTTCCGCTCCTCGGCAAAGGCCTCTCTCATAGCAGTACGCTTGCTGTAGGCGTACCACAGGATGATGGGAATGAATAGGAACGATATTAAAGTTAGTGGCACGTTGATCGTCAGCAGATAGAAAAACGAACCAACCAACATCAACGTGGCAATGAAAATGTCTTCTGGTCCATGGTGAGCAAGTTCGGTAATTTCCCTTAAGTCATTAACGATTCTGCTCATCAAATACCCCACTTTGGTATCATCAAAGAACCTGAAATCCAAGGTCTGCAAATGGGTGAACAGATCTTTTCTCATTTGATACTCAATGTTGACCCCCACCACATGGCCGTAATAATCCACAAAGTACTGGCAGAGAAGGCGTAATCCATACAGAACTACTAGCGCACCTGCCCAAACTAGGACAGCCTGCAGATTGCGGTTGGGAATGTAGTCTTTCATGAACGTTCTAGTGATAATGGGAAAAAGCAGATCCAACAAAGCAATCATACTTGCCGCGAGCAAGTCCATGGCAAAAAGGCGACGCTCGGGCTTATAGTAAGAAATGAATCTCTTGAGATTACTCAATTTCTCTGAAACCTCGCTATCTATCCTTTGATGTATGGTTCACCGGAAGCTTTCGGCCCTACCGCCTTGCCGATAAATCCGGCTAAAGCGACCATGGTTAAGACATATGGCAACATATTCATGAACTGAGTTGGAATACCAACATCTTGTAAGCGCATCTGCAATGCATCTGCATAGCCAAAGAACAAACAGGCACCTAAAGCTCCAAAGGGAGTCCATTTTCCGAAAATCATGGCGGCTAAGGCAATAAAGCCACGACCTGCAGTCATACCCTCACTAAAGCGACTTAGATGGGCAATGGATAGATAAGTGCCGCCTAGACCTGCAAATGCTCCGCTAATAATCACTGCCAGATAACGCATGCGAAACACATTGACCCCTACAGTATCTGCTGCTTTGGGATGCTCGCCTACCGCCCGAAGTCTTAGACCCCAAGGGGTTTTGTAGATAACGATGTGCACAAGCACCACCGCAAGAAGTGCTAGGTAGACTAGTGGGTTTTGGCGGCCAATAATCTTACCGATCCACGGAATTTGGTTCAGCAGCGGGATGGTGATGTCCGGAATAGTACTCACGCTTGGACTTGTACCAGCTGCACCAAAGAAGTCCCGCAGTAGAAACACGGTAAGGCCACCAGCAAAAATGTTAATGGCGGTACCCGTTACCACTTGATTTGCCCGGTAACGTACGCAAAAGATCGCGTGTAAAAGACCCATCAACGCACCCGCGGCTATTGCACCTAAAACTCCAACCCAGGGCAAACCTGTGTGATAGGTGACAAACATGGCGGTAAAGGCGCCAACGAGCATCATACCCTCTAAGGCAATGTTCACTACCCCACTACGCTCCGAGAAAATTCCGCCCAAGGCCGCGAAGATTAACGGGGTAGCCATTCTTAGGGCAGCGGCAAAAACTGCCGTGTTAAATAACATTGCGAGAATATCCCCCATTATGCTTCCTCCTTAAGGCGCAGCATGCGCCGGATTAAATATTCTGCGGCCACAAAGAAGATGATCAACGCCTGGATGATAGTGATTAACTCCCGAGGCACCGAGGTTAGGCGGTCCATAGCAGCCGAACCTGCTTGGAGTGCTCCGAACAAGATAGCAGCCAAGATCACACCCACCGGATGATTCTTACCGAGGAGTGCCACCGCAACCCCCATGAATCCAAGGTCTGGAGAAAACCGCAGGATAAAGCGATTATGCAATCCTAAGATTTGCTCTGTACCAGCAAGCCCTGCAAAAGCTCCGCTGATCGCCATTGCAATAATAGTATTACGGGCCACATTAATGCCCCCGTACTCAGCTGCGTGCGGATTCAAACCTACTGCCCGCAGTTCATAACCTCTCTTTGTCTTCCACAAGATTAAGTAGGCTACCGCAGCCGCAAGCAGGGCCAAGTAAATGCCAGAACTCAACCGTGTTGGTGGATAGAGGCGACTGAGGGCTGCAGTTGCGTTAATGCGGGCCGTCTCAGGGACCCACGAACCACCGTGGAAAGGACCGGTTGCGAGCCAGTCTGTTAGATACAGAGCTATAAAGTTGAGCATGATGGTATTGATTACTTCATGAACCCCAAGCTTAGCTTTCAAATAACCGGGAATAGCAGCCCACAGAGCTCCACCTAACATGCCAGCTACGATGGCTAATGGTAGGTGAATCAAGCGAGGCAGATTGGTGAAGGTAAAGCCGACCCAAGCGGCCGCAAATGCTCCGATGTATAGTTGCCCTTCCGCACCAATGTTAAACAATCCTGCCCGAAAGGCGAAGGCCACTGCAAGACCGGTGAACATGAGCGGAGTTGCCCTCTGCAGCGTTGTTGCCAGGTTCCTCATGCTTCCAAAAGATTCTTTGAACAAAATACCATAAGCGTTAATGGGGTTCTCACCCACAAACAGAATGAAAGCTGATCCGATTAACAGAGCTAAAATCACGGCCACAAGGGGAACCATGATTTCCTGCCAAGGAATCTTCCTAGTTTTCTTCTCCATGCCCAGTCACCTCGCTCCCATTATAGTCCTCTAAACGACCACCTAACATCAAGAAGCCAAGTTTATGCTCGGTCACTTCCTCAACCGGCATTACACTGACAATTCGTCCATTATACATAACGGCTACCCGATCGCTTAAGGAAAGCACCTCGTCTAGTTCTGCAGATACTAAAAGTACCGCTGCGCCCCGATCCCTCTGGGCAATTACCTGACTATGGATGAACTCAATTGCCCCAATGTCAACTCCTCTGGTTGGCTGAGAGCAAATCAACAACTCTGGGTTTTGGGTAAATTCTCTGGCTACAATAACCTTTTGCTGGTTACCTCCTGAGAGACTCTTCACTGCTTGGTTTGCCACGGGAGGACGCACGTCATATTCCTTAATTAAGTGCTCCGCATTTTCCTGGATAGCCTTTTCCCTCCGGATCAGGCCGCTTTTCACAAATGGTTGCTTTCCGTGAAGACCAAGGATCAGATTGTCAGCAACCGAATAGTCCAAAACAAGACCGCGTCTATGGCGATCTTCAGGGATAAAACCAAATCCCGCTTCCCTGATTCTTAACGGCGACAAACCTGTAATATCCTGACCAGAGAGGGAAATCTTCCCTCCAGATACACGTTGTAATCCTGCAATGGCTTCAACCAACTCCGATTGACCATTGCCCTCCACCCCAGCGATACCCAGAACCTCACCACTTCTCACCGTGAGATCCACATTATCTACCTTTAGATGACCAAACTGATCCTTAACAGAAAGTCCTTCAATTTTGAGAACCTCAGGACCTGGTTTGGCGGGTCCTTTATTCACTCGCAAAAGCACTACACGACCGACCATCATTTCTGCTAAGTCCTGCTCATTCGTTTCAGACGTCGCCTTGGTTCCGATTTTCTTACCCCGCCTTAACACACTAACCCGGTCTGAAACCGCCAGAACTTCCCTAATCTTATGAGTGATAAAGACAATGCTCGTTCCCTTGGACTTCAAGGTGCGCAACACCTCAATCAGATCGTCAACCTCTTGAGGAGTCAAAACCGCGGTAGGTTCGTCTAAAACCAAGATCTCTGCACCGCGGTATAGGGCCTTCAGAATCTCCACCCTTTGCTGCAAACCCACTGACAGATCGGCTACCTTAGCATGGGGATCAATTTTCAGTCCATATTCTTGACTTAGTTTTTCCACTTCTCGCACAGCCTTTTTGTAGTCCAAAAAGGGCCCTTTGCGAATTTCAGAACCCAGAACGATATTCTCTGCCACTGTTAGCGGTTCAATTAGCATAAAGTGCTGAAAGACCATGCCTATCTTCAGGTCAATGGCCACGCGCGGTTCTGTAATATCTACTTTATTTCCTCTAACATAAATCTCTCCACCATCACTCTGGTAAAGGCCATAGAGAATATTCATCAATGTGGATTTGCCTGAGCCGTTTTCGCCCACTAAAGCATGAATCTCTCCATACTCTAAGTCAAAGTCCACCTTATCATTGGCCAAAACCCGCGGAAACTGTTTGGTGATGGCGCGCATTTCCAAAACTTTTCCCATGGAGACTTCCTCCCTGCTAAAAAAAGGAGGCGCCGCCCACCGTATGGCGGCGAGCTGCCTCCCTCTAGTTAATCATAGGCTATTGGATAGGATTAGAGACTACAATCTCTCCAGAAATAATCTTGCTCTTGGCATCTTCGATGGCCTCAAGTACTTCTTGAGGAATCAGATCCTTGGTGTAGGTGAACTCAGATGTGCCCACACCACCGTCTTCGATACCGAAGCTCCAAATGCCACCTTCCAAGTTGCCTTCTGCAACTGCTTTAATTACTTCATAAACAGCTAGGTCAACACGTTTTACCATAGAGGTTAGAACTGTACCTGGAGCCATAAAGTCTTGATCAGAGTCTACACCGATGGCATAGAAACCATTACTTACAGCAGCGTCGATGACACCACTACCGGTTCCACCTGCAGCGTGGTAGACGATATCAGCACCGCGTTCATTTTGGCTCACAGCAAGCTCACGGCCTCTACCTGGGTCGCCAAAGCTACCTGCGTAGTTCACCAAAATCTCGGCATTAGGATTAGCGTATTTTACGCCTTCTTCAAAACCAACTTGGAACTTACGGATGAGGGGAACTTCCATACCACCAACAAAGCCCACTGTGTCAGTTTCGGTCATCATACCGGCGAGAACACCTACTAGGAAAGAACCTTCGTGTTCTTCAAACAATAGAGAAGTTACGTTCGGATTATCCACTTGGTCATCCACGATGGCGAAGTTGATATGCGGATAGTCCATGGAAACCTCTTCTAGAGCGCTCTTGTGGATAAACCCGATAACAATAACCAAGTCAAGATCCAAATCGGCATAGGCCCGCTGATGCTCTTCCATTTCAGCAATGTCAGCTGGCTCAACGTAGATTACCTCTACACCCAACTCCTCTTTGGCCTGCATCAATCCACGATAGGCTGCATCGTTAAAGGACTGGTCACCTAGACCACCTTCGGCAAAGATAAGCCCAATCCTAGGAGTTTTGGCGTAAGCCGGAGATACAACAAGACCAACTAAAAGAACCATAGCAATCAATAAACTAAATGTTTTACGCAATTGTAATAAACCCCCTTGTAGAATTTCTCTTGGACCATAGAACTAACGCTAAATCCTCCCAAAGTATAGTGGAATCATCTGGTCAAATTTCCTCAGCCCTTGACCACCGCAACGGTTTTTAGCTTGAGGACCGGCTTGACCAAATCTTGTTGATAATCCATTACTTCTTCGATGTCCTTATAAGCCTTATAATATTCCTCGGCAGTATCACGCTTGTTCCTCTTACCCAAAACCACATCTTTGGAGGAAAAGTCCGCTAGCACTTCATCTAGGCTAAACTGCCTGATAGCTTCCTTACGCCCGAGAACTCGACCAGCACCATGGCTGGCGGAATTGAACGATTCGGGATTTCCTAGACCTTCAACGATAAAGGAATAAGAACCCATTGCCCCTGGAATGATCCCTAGTTCACCTGCTGCAGCCCTAATTGCTCCTTTGCGGTGCACCCAAACCTCTTGACCGAAATGCCGTTCTTTTGCAGCATAGTTGTGATGAGCATTTACTTCTCTCAAAACTTCAACCTGGTCAATGCCGGCAAATCGTTTTAGGGCAGGGAACACAATCGTTTGAACTCGCTCCATAATGCGCTTCCGATTTTCCCGGGCAAACTCTAGGGCAAAGTTCATCCAGCCAAGATAACCTTGGGCTTCCTTCGTATCTAATGGCAAGTAGGCAAGGTCATACTGGGGAGGAACAGAGGAGTTCATCCGGTAATTCAATTCTTTAGCCAGCTGATTAAAGTAGTTGGCCACCTTGTACCCGAAGTTCCGAGAACCGGTGTGTACCATGATCCCAAGATAACCCGCTTCATCTTCCTGAAGTTCAATAAAATGGTTCCCGCCCCCGAGAGTGCCCAATTGAGTATAGGCTTCCTCAAGGTGCGGTAGTTTATTTGCCCCATATTGATATAAGCCTCTCACGGGGTACTCATCTAAAAACTGAGATTTTTGCTTATGGCGGTGATGATCAAAACCTTGGGGGACATCCCTCATGATCTGACCAACTAAATACTGGGCTAAGTTCCCGTTCGGGATGGTCACCTCTCGAAGAACGCTGGCTGGAACATTTGTATGCACAAACCCCATCCCACAACCAATGTCGACCCCCACAGCATTGGGAACAATCGCCTCTGCACTAGCCAGCACTCCCCCAATAGGCATCCCGTAGCCAGTGTGGGTATCAGGCATTAAGGCGATATGCCGAAAAGCGAAGGGTAAGTTGGCCAAGTTAGTGGCTTGCCTGAGACACTCTGCATCCAAGTGCTCCTGGCTGGGTAGCCAAACCTTGATGGGAATCATCTGCTCCCTTTCATTAAAAATGACAAACATTGCTATCTCCTCTCTAAGTGATCCAAGTTAGCCAATGTAAGTCCTAACTTCTGAGCGAACTCCTCCCCTTCTTTAAGACCCATATCTACCTTTTCTGGGTGATGAGCATCGGAGTTCACAACAACGGTGACCTCATAGTCCCTGGCCAACTCCCAAAACGGCAGCCACGGATAGGCATTTCTTGTCCCGCTGGGAGTCTTAACGAATTTCTCCATGAGGCCATAACCATTGATTTCCAAAGGAATTTTCAGTTCTTCCGCCGCGGCTAAAATATCTTTTGAAGCGGAGGTGGTGTTTTCATCCCAGATTGGATAGGTGAGCCCGAACAAATCAGGATGGGCAACTAAACTAAAAAGACCAGACTGCATAGACTGGATTAAGAATTTTGTGAAAGCCACTAGATGCTTGGCATCATGAATATCTAAATGGCTACTCACCCAACCACCGTTATAGGTAAAAAAGTGGCAGCCTAAGACCAGGTAATCTAAGTTGCACTCTCCCAAAAGCACTTCTTTGAAGTAATTGCGGTACTCTGGAGCCCACTCGCACTCCATGGACTTGAGAATCGTCAACTCCCTATACTTAGCTTGTGCCTCGTCAATGGCCCGAATATAGGTCGGTAATTGGGAACTGCTCATCCGCATAAACAGCCAACGATTGTCGGGTAACGGCGTATGATCGGCAATTCCTAAAACCGCAACTCCCCGCTCGACTGCTATTTTGGCATAATCTACGACCTCACCTTCCGCGTGGTTGCAGCGAAAAGTATGTGTATGATAGTTCTTCAAAAAATAACCTCCACAAGTTCATTCCGAGAGCTACGGTTGAGGTACTCTCCACCGTACCCTCTCTGCTTATTACTTTACTATTATAAATAGTAATCCGCAACTATTGGATCTTGTGGAGGGAAAGGTGATACAGTAAAATAAGCTAAGTTAGAAATCCTTTGAGGAGGAATGACCCGTGGTCAATCCTGAATTTGCTTTACGAGTATTGGGCTTGCTACTCATTTGCGCACTTTTTGCCCGTTTTTACTGGCGTTTAGGTACGCGTATTTTGAGATTGTTTAAACTGAAAGTACCCAAGCTGCCCGCATTAGTTCTCTCCATCATCGTGGGAATTGTAACACTCTTTGGTTTATTTACCATCTATGTCTATCATGGATTTGGGTATCAACCAGATATTTATCGCGTCGGTGATCGTGCTTCTAACAAGGTGGCCATAACCTTTGATGATGGCCCTAGTAGAGAGTTTACACCTGCCATCTTGGAAATATTGAAGCAGTATGATGTTCCTGCCACTTTCTTTATGGTGGGAAGCCATGTGGAAAAATACCCAGATATAGCGAGGCAGATTGTGGAAGATGGCCATGCCATTGGCAATCATACCCAAAACCACAGAAATATTCCCACCCTGTCTACGGTGGAGTTGCAGAAAGAAATACTGGAAGCAACTGCTATTATCACAGAGGTGACTGGCGAATATCCCAGTTTTGTGCGCCCTCCCCGAGGAATGTATGATGCTCGACTCCGCAGGTTGTCTAAACTTCTAGGGCAAGAAATCGTGCTCTGGTCCATATCTACTCGGGACTGGCGTTTTGGTGTTACTGCCTCTTATATCGAACGTTTAGTTGACAGTAAAGTGCGCGGCGGTGATATTATCCTCTTCCATGATAGTGGAGCACTGTTGAAGAACGAAGGGGGAGATCGGCGCGCTACAGTCTTGGCCTTACCTAAAGTGATTGAAATTATCAGGGCTAAAGGATTGGAGATCGTGCCCTTGGCTGAACTGCTCCATAATGCGCCAGCAGAAGCGTTTCCACAGGTGGATCGACAAGAATAGGAGGGAACCATGAACTTACAGTCAGCTTCTCATCGAGACGCACGGCGAATTGCGGAAGTCTATAGACAAGCTTTTCCCGCCAGTGTTCAGCTCTTTTTTTCCCAAAAGGATCCAGATGAACTCTTGGATCTATTAGAGCTGAGTTTCACTCTGCCCTTCTACTGGGGCGCCAAAGGCGTGCTGTATCTCGATCAAGCAAATCAAGTGCAAGGTTATTGCTTATACTCCACTTCTTCCGGAAAGCGTCAATTGAGCAAAACCCTCTCCCTCCTAACACGTTTGGCCAGAAAACTAAGCTTTAAGGAACTTGCTAAGCTGGCGCAGAACCAGTTTTTGATGACTACCTCAGTGCGCCGTACAAAAAAAGTACCCAAACCGCAAGCTCGGATCCTCTCCATCGCTGTGCTCCCTACCTACCAAGGGAAGGGTGTGGGTACTGTGTTATTAAATGATGTTTTACATAAGCTCCAAAACGAATCAATTGGTCTTAATGTACGTGCCGACAACACTGTGGCAAAGCGTCTTTATGCGAGTTCAGGTTTTACAGAATATGGCACCATCACAGATCTTTCAGGAACCTGGTTAATGCTGGTTAGGGAGTCAACTCAGTCCTGACTCTGTTTACGGCGAGCCATGCGTGCTAAGAGCAAAGCCCTTTTGCTGGCAATCCGCCCTTTTACCTGCTCAGTTTTCTCAAGATCAAGCTCCACATCAATTAGCACACCATCTTGAATCGTAAGCAGAAGCCAGATTCCTTCTCCACTTCCAACAGGCAACTTTTCCACTGGCACGGTAATTTGCCCTTGCCCTTCCTCCAAAAGAAGCACCGCCGTCATGCCATCCACAATCCGATCGATTACCGCACACTGCTTCGTGTTAATTCTCCACCACTCCTTTAACACAGGCTAGACCCTCAGACTTTATGTCCGCTAATCTCTTCTCACCAATACCTGATACTCTTTTTAACTCCTCAATACTCTTAAACGGATGAATCTCCCGCTGTCGCACAATTTCTTGGGCCAAGGCAGGGCCAATATGAATAATACGCTGGAGTTCTTCGACCGAGGCAGTATTAATATCTACGCAAAAATGTTTGATTTCGCCCAACTTCGACACTTCTATACTGTAGTTTGTGCCATCCGTGTTCACCACAATGGTACCATACCGATCTGTTCCGTACACAGGAACTTTCAATATTTTCAGACGATTAATCACTTCTGGATGGGGATGTCCATAGTCATTACCCACGCCTGCCGAATAGATGACAACCTCAGGATCCACATCCAAAAGAAAGTCCAAGGAGGAGGACGTACGGGACCCATGATGACCTAGCTGGAGGATCTGTGCCTTCAAAGGAACTCCCATCCTGCTTAGCTTTGTTTCCGTCTTCCTTTCCGCATCCCCTGTAAACAAAAAGGCGATGTCCCCATAAACCGCCCGAACCATGATGCAAGTGTCATGAAGATCACTTCCGATTTCTGTTGGGTTCACAATCTCCAAGTTCAACTGACCAAAGCTAAACTTCTCACCCGCTCGCGGTTCATAATAGTCCGCATCCGAATCCAAAATTGCATCTAATACTGTTTCAAACAAGACTGTATAGTGTTCATAGCCCGACATCCACACCTCACGGACCGCAAAACTGTCCAGAATCTGGGCGGCTTGACCAATATGGTCCGCGTGGGGATGGGTAAGGATGAGCAAGTCAATTGTCTCAATGCCCAGTCTGTGTAGATGATAAAGGACATCTGTCTCGCCACGATCACCAGCATCTATCAGAATAGTAAATCCTTGGCCCATCAGTACAGTTGACTCCGCTTGCCCCACATCTAAGTAATGTACCTGCAGTCCTTCTGAAGCAAAAGCAGAGCCTAATGCTGTACTTAGTAGCAAGACAATAAGGGAAAACACAATCCATTTTCTTCGCATTAAATAAACCCGCCTTCATCCACCGGGCTATTCTTCTCTACTGGGGTTTCGATCTCCTTCCAAAGAGTCCGAAAATTCTAAGAACTAGAATAACCTCGACAAATAATTTCTAACTAGAGGAGCAGCCGTCTGACCGCCTACCCCACCCTCTTCCACTAAGAGGGCAAAAGCTATTTTTTCTCCCGTAGGTAACTGAGTGTGACCGGCAAACCAAGCATGAGTACCACTGCCCACTGTCTCAGCAGTTCCCGTTTTTCCGTAAATCGTCAACCCGGGCACCTGAGCCTGAGTTCCAGTACCATGCTGGACCACATCTTGGAGCATAACATTGACCAGGTCCACCGTCTCAGTCTGTAGCACAGCATGAGCATCACCGAGTTCTTCCCCTTTTACTAAGTGAATTGGAGGAAGATACCCATCATTGGCAAAAACGCTGAAGACCTGGGCCAAATGGAGCGGAGTTAAGAGCACTTGATCCTGACCAATAGCTGACCAAGCCAGTGCAACCCTGCTGCGAGCAGGACTTCCCACTTGTCCACTGGACATGGGTAATCCCAAACGATAAGCCTCGTTGAGCTTAAATCGAGTAAAGTACTCTTCAAGGCGCGAAGCTCCTAATTCTAAACCAACTTGGGCGATAGTTGTGTTTACTGAATCAACCAAAGCCTGATGCAAGTCATGTTCACCAAAAACCTGTCCTTGAAAGTTGCGGATAATATTTCCCTGAACTGTGAGCTGTCCGCTATCCACGAAGGGGCTAGAAGGTTCATATAAATCCTGATCTAGAGCAGCTGCCACAGTAACCACTTTAAACACAGAACCTGGTGGATAAAGTCCCTGTAAAGCCCGGTTAAACATGGGCCTATCTGGATCTGAACTCAGCTCCTGCCAGCGTCTCGCGCTGATCCCGCCAATGAACTCGTTCGGATCATAGCTGGGGGTCGAAGCTAGGGCCAAAATTTCGCCAGTTTCTGCATTCAGTACAACCAAAGCACCGGTACGATCTCCTAAGATCTCATAGGCAAGTTCTTGCATATAGCTATCGATGGTAAGTTCCACATTGGCCCCTGGTATTACCGGTTTTTCCCTAAGCAGTGTGGAAGCTGTCCCTTCCATAACAGAGAAGCGATACCCCGGTCTACCCCTGAGTACATCGTCCCGACTGCTCTCAAGTCCAGCCCGTCCCACAATTTCACCGCTCACATAATCTCTTTCTGGATAAGCTTGGAGCATCTCGCTAGTCACTTCACCCAAGTATCCGGTAAGATGGCCAAAAATAGAACCCTGTGGATAGGATCGTGCATCTATTCTGCGGAAGAACACTCCCGGAATCGGACGCAAAATGGGATCCACTCTGGTATACTCCGCTTCAGATAGAGTGGTCAAGGGCACAAACCAATGGCCCTGTACACCTGGAGCACTATACTGACTAGTCACATGTTCGGGATTAAGACCCAGCTCAGTTTGGAGTGCATCAAGTAACCTGTCAGGATCTGAAATCCGATCAGGTTGCACCCCCACCGTCACCAGACTGCCTGCACCGGCCAGGATTTGACCCTTGCTATCAACAATCTCACCACGCTGTGGCTCGAGGCGCACCCTAGTGTAAGTGGCAGCAAGGCCGCTCGTGGGTAGGGGCAGGTTATCCCTCCATTCAATCTTCCACTCGTCAAAATAACCTTCGCGTTTTAAGTTTAGGCTACTTTGAACTTGGACTGATTCGAAATCAGAGCTGAGATAGTCCAACTCAAAAGCAAAGACGGCCTCCTTGTTCCCTTTGGAAAGAAGGTCAAAATTGGTTAGGTTTATTTCGGAAAGGGCAAAAGCCTGACTTAACTGGCGAAACGCATAGCTTAGCTCTGCATCTGAGGGATGGGGTTCTTCAGAAAAGTAGTCTGAAACACCCACAAATTCTTGGTTAACCACCTGCTCCAAGAATGCCCTCGCCACATCGGCAGGATCCTTTTGCACAAATTGCCAGATGAAAACTCCTCCAACGCCAAGGAGAAGGATCACAACCGCTAGTATCGCTTTTTTCATCGTCTTCTCTCCTCACCATGTAGTAATGAGCTCCTTAGATTTTTCGATCGGGCTAGACAATTCTTGGGCACCTCAATATTCTCGCCAAAACCGCGGGTTTAACACCGCCAAAAGTGTAAACAATTCAAGGCGCCCTAAGAGCATGAGAAACGAGAGAAACAGTTTGCCTACTGGACTAAAAAGGGCAAATGAGCCAGTTGGTCCAACTTGTCCAAAACCAAGCCCGATATTACCTAAGGAGGCCGCAACTGCTCCCATTGAGCTGAAGAGATCTAACCCCTCTAGACTGATTAACAATGAACCGACAATGAATACCGCGAAATAAAGAAGATAAAAGCTGACTACTCCTTGCACAACTTCTGATTTTACAACCCGGCCATTAATGACAATAGGAGTAGCTACCTGAGGGTGCAAAGTTTTGGCTATTTCCCGTTTCACAACCTTGCTGGCGACCAAAAGACGAATTACTTTCACCGAGCCGCTTGTAGAACCTGCACTTCCCCCCACAAACATCAAAGCAAACAAGATACCTTTGCTAAAAGAAGGCCATAAATCGAAATCAGTAGCAGAAAAACCCGTCGTGGTCATGACAGAACTTACATGAAATAGCGCTTGCTTCAAGGTCTCCGCACCACTGGTGTAGACAGTCCTATACAAGTTTAAAGCAATCGCCAAGACGCTAACTGCTAGGATGGCGAGATACAACCGGAGTTCTGCGTTGTTTATCACTTGTTTCCAGCGACGCTTCCCGAGATCGTAGTAGAGTGAAAAGTTGACGCCGGAAAGGATCATACCAACTGCGATGGAGTAAAAAAGTAGATTATTGGAACTGTATCGAGCTAAGCTATCGTTATATGGCGCAAAACCACCTGTGCCAACCGTACTAAAAGATAATAGAAAGCTGTCAAACCAAGACAACCCTGCCACATGCATCACTAAGATCTGTACAATCGTGAAAGTCACATAAATTGTGTATAAAATCTTGCTGGTAGCGGCAACTCGAGGAGTGAATTTTTCTGGAGCCGGTCCTGGGCTCTCTGCCCTGAAAACTTGAAATCCTGCCACCCCTAAGGTAGGTAAGATGGCTAGGGACAGAACCAAGATTCCCATCCCTCCCAACCAGTGTAGCAATGAGCGCCAAAGCATAATCCCCTTCGATAGCGACTCTACATGGTTAACAATCGTGAATCCAGTTGTTGTCAAACCAGAAACCGTTTCAAAGAATCCATCCACAAAAGATGCAACACTACCCGATAACACGAATGGAAGAGATCCAAATATGGAGGCAACAACCCAGCCTAAGGTTACGATTAACAAAGCTTCTCTTACTCGTAGACGCGAAGACTTAACCTGTATATTGGAAAGAAATAATCCAAAGAGCCCTGCTATACCCATGGATAGCAAAAAAGCCATCATGGATTGCTGTTCCCGATAATGCAAAGAGACAGCTAAGGGGATTGAGAGCACAGTTGCTTCAATCAGTAGGAGGTTTCCGAGGACCCTTGAGACCAGCCCAAAGCTCATGCCACATCCCCCTTCGCTTCGGATAAAAAAGCTTGTTCAACTCAGCAATTTCACTATGTAAGCAAAAAGCTATCACTCGGTCATTTGCTTCAATGGTTGAACTACCATTAGGTATAATCACCTTACCCGCCCTGACGACGGATCCAATAATCACACCTTGGGGGATTTGAGCTTGAGCCAAAGAGTGTCCGATAATGGGAGCATCATCTGGTACGATGATCTCTAACACCTCTGCTTGCCCCCCAAATAGAAGTGACAGGGATGCAATCTGACCACCTTGGATAAAACGGGAAATCTCTCCCGCAGAGATCAAAACAGGATTAACTGCCCGGTCTATACCTAACTGCTCGATAATTGGTACGAAGTTCGACCGACTCACCTTGGCCACTACCTTGGCAACTCCCTGCTGTTTGCCGAGCAACGACAACATTAAGTTCTCCTCATCATTGCCTGTGAGGGAAACCAAGGCATCCATTTCCGCTAGACCCTCATCCTGCAGCAATTCTAAATCCGTACAGTCTCCACAAATCACCAGAGCGCCCTGCAGATTTTCAGCTAAGTAATTGCAGCGTTCTTCATTTTGCTCAACAACCTTAACACTCAAACCATGGGCCAAGAGACGCTGGGCCAAATATAGACAAGACCTGCTTCCGCCTAAAATCATAACTCGCTTGGTGACGTGTCTGTCACCGGCCAGAGAACGTTCCCGGATAAAAGAAGTGACAGTTTCCCTCCGGCCTATTAGATGAAGAACATCCTCTTCTTGCAGACTGGTTGACCCTGAGGGAATGATCACCTGCCCATCGCGATAGAGTGCGGCAACCAAAATCTGCTCAAAAAGATCAATCTCCTTTAAGGTTTGTCCCACCAGTTGAGGTAAAGCCTGCAATGAAACTTCGAACAGACCAACCTTACCTTCCGCAAAGGACTCCACATGCGCTGTATAGCCCCTCAGAATATAGCGGGCCACATCAACCGCAGTGTCAAACTCAGGATTTGTAATGAAATCCAAGTCCAGGTGCTTCTGTAGAAAATCCAGCTGATTAGCATACTCTGGACTTCGCACCCGGGCCACTACGCGCTTACAGCCCAATTGCTTAGCTAAAAGACAGATCAAGACATTAGTCTCATCACTACTAGTGACTGCCACCACAAGGTCTGTTTGCTGCATATCCAGGTCTTCTAGTAGTTTTAGCTGAGCACCATTTCCCTTTACAGCCAAAACGTCAAGGCGGCTGGTTACCCTGGTCAGAGCCGCTTCGTTTTGGTCCACTACTGTAATATTGTTCTGTTCATCAGCAAGTGTCTCGGCTAGCTTATAACCTAGTTTGCCCATCCCTATAATAATAATATTCAAACGAAATACCCCCTATAGGTATCAAAATTTCGTCTTGACTTATTCATTATTTGCATGCTATAATATAGATGCATCGTTTTGTAATGAACATATTCACTAGAATGAAGCTCATACGAAACGCCAAGATCTCCGAATATCATGATTTGTGACAGCGGGGGAACCGATATCGTGGGGTGAATCCTGAATTCTCAGGAAGGGCAACTTGGGTGCCCGAATCCGTCAGCTAACCTCGTAGGAGTACGCCAAGCGCACTAACGTTTAGATTAACGTCCTAAACGTTCTGCGCTTTTTTTAATTCCACTACACTAGAAGGGGTTGACAGTCAATGGCCGTAGAAAAACAGACCACCATCGAAGATATCAAACACCATCTAGAAGCAAATCTAGGCAAAAAAGTCTTTATTCGAGCTAGCAAAGGGCGTCGTCGTTATCTAGAATCCGAAGGTATTTTAGTAGAAACATACCCTAAACTGTTTGTTGTAGATTTGGATCAATCTAACGCAGTCCGTCGTCGCTCGTATACTTATGCGGATGTTCTCACAGAGACAGTCCAGATTACCATCGACGATGAACGCGTAGGATCACACTAGCTTCTATAGTTTTTTCCTCCCGGAAAAGGCCAAGGGGGCCCACCTCCTCGGCCTTTTTTTATCTTCCAATCAACTCCCCAGAACCTTCCCTCCGAAAACGTTCAACAAACTCCCGAACAAAGCTGTCTTTCTCGTCAAAATACTCTACCGATTGTTCGTAGTTTAGCAGACCGCGCACCTTTTCCACATGCTCCACATAGTGGTCAGAGTAGAACTGCAAAGAGTGTTCTAGCGCTTGCCTCCGGTAAGCACTATGCCAGAAATTGAGCCAAATTTCTTGACTTCCAAAATGATCCAGAATATCCGCGTCCTGCACCAGCTTCACATAATGGGGGTATTCCTTCTGTTTACGGAGAGTGTGTCCTCGAACAATCTCTGTAATCTGCTCTAATTGGAGCGGCGCGCAATAGTTGCAGAGGAGTTGTTCACAAATCAGTGCACCGTACTCCCAGTGTGGTTCGATACCCTTTCCCACATCATGAAACCACGCACCAACTAAGATCACATCATCAAAGTCCTCTTCTCCTGGGAAAATGAGTTCTCTCAGTTGCAGGGCAATTTTCCCCACTCGCTGACCATGATAAAAGGCATAACCTGGTTCGCGATCGGGATGTGAATATCGTTTTCCCATGTTTTGCCACGCCTGCTCTTTTAGCACGCTTAAATCCATACGACTCTTCCTCTCCATCTCTTGGCTTGCTATATTCTCTCTCTCATTCAAAAAACCCTGTTCTTCCCCATAGCACAAATAGAAACCTCTTTCATAGTCTAGTAAAGTGAATCCCTGAAAGGAAGTGGTTTCGTGACTTTGGCCGATTTACTACCTGGCGAGTCAGGAATCATTGAAACAATCACTGCAGAAGGGGTCTTGTTACAACGGCTATTGGATTTGGGTTTAGTACCTCAAACTCGGATTGAGGCTCGCTTTGCGAGCAGCGGAGGGGATCCTATGGCATATCTTATCCGCGGTACAGTTCTAGCACTACGTCTCTCTACTGCCCGTACGGTACTAATCACACCCCTTGGGAGGTGAACCAGATGACCTCAGCACCACTGATCGCCCTAGCCGGTAACCCTAATACAGGAAAAAGTACCGTCTTTAATGCCCTTACAGGCCTCAAACAACATACCGGTAATTGGCCGGGTAAGACTGTCTTGCTAAGTAAAGGAAGTTATGTTTTTCAGGGCCAAACTTTTGACGTGATTGATTTACCCGGGACTTACTCCTTGTCTGCATCTTCTCCGGAAGAAGAGGTTGCGGGGGAATATATTAGATCAGGGGAACCAGATGTAATTGTGATTGTGGTAGATGCCACGTGCCTAGAACGGAACTTGAGCCTAGTACTACAAGTTTCCCAAGTTGCCCCCAGAGTTATCATTTGTCTTAACCTGATTGATGAAGCAATACGTGCAGGCCTTCACCTTGATGTCCATAAACTCGAACAAGAACTTGGTGTACCAGTTGTGCCAACCGTAGCTACCACTGGCCAAGGTTTACCTGCACTTAAAGATGCGATTGCCCGCGTAGTTAAGGGAACTCTAAGGGCTGATCCAAAGGGCTTTGATCTCGATGGAGCCAATGCTGCTGTCGCCCTTTATGCACTGGCAGAGCAGATAGCCAAAAATGTGGTGAGTAAACGCAATAATCAAAGTCCAAGCTTCACAACCCGCCTTGATAACCTAGCCATCTCGCCCGTGTTCAGTATGCCACTTATGGTGGGGCTCTTTGCCCTAGTACTGTGGATCACTATTTCGGGAGCCAATTATCCCTCGGAGATTTTGGCCACTCTTTTCTTCAAAGTTGAGGACTACTTAACCACGCTTTTTTTGCGTTTAGGTGGACCATCTTGGATCCATGGGCTACTGGTGTTGGGTATGTATCGGGGACTTGCTTGGGTGGTATCGGTCATGCTACCGCCCATGGCCATTTTCTTTCCTCTCTTTACTCTATTAGAGGATTTTGGCTATCTTCCCCGCATCGCCTTTAATTTGGACCGTTTCTTTCAAAAGGCGGGCGCCCACGGAAAACAAGCTTTAACAATGGCAATGGGGCTCGGTTGCAACGCCGCTGGAGTAATTGCTACCCGCATAATTGACTCACCTCGGGAGCGTCTTGTAGCCACCTTAACTAATAATTTTGTCCCCTGTAACGGACGCTTTCCCATGCTGATTGTTATGGGAGCCATTGTAGCTGGTTCGGCAGTTGGTAGCAAGTCAGAGGGGTTCTTTGCTGCTGTAGTGGTTCTGGTAGCCCTGGTGATCAGTGTGGTAGCAACACTGCTAGTCTCCAGACTACTCACTTCCACGATTTTACAAGGAGAACCGTCCTTCTTTATCTTGGAGCTCCCCCCCTATCGTCGTCCACAGATCGGTACCGTCTTGGTACGATCCTTTTTAGACAGGACCCTGAGAGTTCTCTGGCGGGCAGTGATTGTGGCAGCACCGTGCGGGGCTCTCACCTGGATTCTGGCCAATGTGACCATAGGTGAACTGTCTTTGTTAGCCCGCATCGCACAATGGCTTACTCCCCTTGGTAATTTGATGGGACTAGATGGGGTCATTCTCCTAGGCTTCATTTTAGGTCTGCCGGCCAATGAAATCGTGATCCCGATCATTTTCATGGGTTACTTATCTGCAGGTGCGTTGATGGAAGTTCAGGGACTGGCCGCTATTAAGAGTATCTTACTTGCCAACGGATGGACTTGGCTTACTGCACTCAATTTTATGCTTTTCGCCATCTTTCATTGGCCTTGTGGTACTACCTTACTCACTATTAGGAAGGAAACTGGCAGTACAAAGTGGACTTTTGTGTCGGCACTACTCCCTACTATTCTGGGCATTTTCCTGTGTGTGCTGGTAACCAGTTTCGCTAGACTTCTGGGACTGTGATTAACAGGAAATAGTCCCACTTTTCCCCCTGTTAATAATTTGACGCTTAACCATATTAAGTATATAATTGTGAAGGAATCCAATAAGCAATGAAGAAGTGATTCCACGAGAAATATGCCTGTCCTTGTGACCGCCATCACATGCATGTGCACAGGCTTTATTTTCAATTTTATTTAAGGGGGAATTATTGCGTATGCGTAAGATGACCGTTAATGGAAACTTCGCAGCTGCCCACGTAGCTTATGCATTTAGTGACGTAGCAGCGATTTATCCCATTACTCCATCATCCGACATGGGTGAGTACTGTGACGAATGGGCAGCCCATGGCAAAAAGAATATCTTCGGGGTTCCTGTACGTGTAGTAGAAATGCAATCTGAAGCAGGAGCCGCTGGAGCGGTGCACGGATCTTTAGTGGGCGGAGCTTTGACCACTACCTTTACAGCATCACAAGGACTTCTTCTCATGATCCCTAACATGTACAAGATTTCCGGTGAGCTGTTGCCTGCAGTTTTCCATGTTTCAGCCCGTTCTGTGGCAGCCCATGCCTTGTCCATTTTTGGTGACCACTCTGACGTTATGGCCGCTAGACAAACTGGTTTTGCTATGCTCGCTTCCGGATCTGTTCAGGAAACGATGGATATGGCTCTTGTTGCCCACCTCGCTACCTTGAAGAGCAGAGTACCTTTTGTTCACTTCTTTGACGGCTTTAGAACTTCCCATGAGATTCAAAAAATTGATGTCATCGACTATGATGATATGGCAAAACTTGTGGACAAAGAAGCTATTGCAGCCTTTAGAGCACGCGGCATCAATCCTGAGCATCCAGAACTAAGGGGAACCGCTCAGAACCCTGATATCTACTTCCAAGGACGGGAAGCTGCTAACCCTTATTACCTAGCAGTACCCAATTTTGTAATTGAAGCTATGAATCAAGTGGCAGAGTTAACTGGCCGCTCTTACAAGCCCTTTGACTATGTAGGTGCTGCAGATGCGGAGCACGTGATCGTATCCATGGGTTCTAGTACCGACACGATCGAAGAGACCGTGAACTACCTCAATGCTAAGGGTGCCAAACTTGGTTTGGTAAAAGTTCGTCTCTATCGTCCATTCTCTGCTAAACACTTGGTTGAAGTACTACCTGAGACTGTTAAGCGCATTGCTGTGTTGGATCGCTGCAAAGAACCAGGTTCCTTAGGCGAACCCTTGTATCTTGATGTACTTGGCGCCTTGTCCGAAACCGGTCGCGACCACATTGAAGTTGTTGGTGGACGTTACGGACTTAGCTCCAAAGAGTTTACCCCTGCCATGGTTAAAGCAGTGTTTGACAACCTGGCAATGAACGAACCTAAGAATCACTTTACTGTCGGTATCACCGATGACGTTACATTCACCTCCTTGAACGTAACCGAAAACCTAGACGTTGCTCCTGAAGGATTGATTAGTGCTAAGTTCTATGGTTTAGGTTCCGATGGTACTGTTGGTGCTAACCAAAACAGCATTAAGATTATTGGTGACCACACAGATATGTATGCTCAGGGCTATTTTGAGTACGACTCTAAGAAGTCTGGTGGTATTACCATTTCGCACTTGCGCTTTGGACACAGCCCCATTAAGGCTCCTTACCTAGTAAGCCAACCCAATTTGGTAGCTTGTCACAATCCTTCTTATGTGACCCGTTATGATATGTTAGACGGCATCAAAGAAGGTGGCGTGTTCTTGCTCAACTCTCCTTGGACGTTAGAGGAGATGGAAACTGAGTTACCAGCTTCCTTGAAGCGCACAATCGCAGAGAAGAAGTTACGCTTCTATAATATTGACGCTGTGAAAATCGCATCTGAAATCGGCTTGGGAGGTCGCATCAACACTATTTTACAAGCTGCCTTCTTCCAGATTGCCAATGTGATTCCTCCAGCTGATGCATTTAAGTTCATTAAAGAGGCTATCTACAACACCTATGGCGACAAAGGTGAAAAGATCGTCAACATGAACTATGCTGCCGTAGACAGTGCCACTTCGCACTTAGTGCAAATCGATTACCCAGCAAGCTGGGCAGAAGCTACTGAAGCAGCTGCCGCAGTTGAAGCCACAACTCCTTTTGTAGACAATGTGGTTCGCCCAGTTCAGTCCTTAAAGGGTAATGAACTTCCAGTGAGTGCCTTTACCCCTGACGGAATTATGCCCACTGGTACCACCGCCTATGAAAAACGTGGTATTGCCATTAACGTTCCGAAGTGGATTCCCGAGAACTGTATCCAATGTAACCAATGTTCCTTTGTCTGTCCGCACGCTGTAATCCGTCCGTTCTTGGCGAACGACGAAGATTTAGCGGATGCACCAGAAGAGTTTATTACACTCAAGGGTGTTGGACGTGACTTAGCTGATTTACGCTACCGGATCCAGATTTCTCCCCTAGATTGTACTGGTTGCGGAAACTGTGCACAGGTATGCCCAGCCAAGGAGAAAGCCCTAGTCATGGAGCCTCTCGCAGAGCATGCTGAAGTACAAAACGACAACTGGAACTTCGCGATGACCTTGCCGAACCGTGCTGCACACATCCCGGCTAACAATGTCAAGGGAAGCCAGTTCAAACAGCCTCTATTCGAGTTCTCCGGTGCTTGTGCTGGTTGCGGTGAAACTGCATACATCAAGCTTGCCACCCAGCTCTTTGGAGATCGCATGGTGATTGCTAATGCCACCGGCTGTTCCTCTATTTACGGCGGTAGTGCACCGACCTGTCCTTACACAGTTAACGAGTTAGGACACGGACCAAGCTGGGCTAACTCCCTCTTCGAGGATAACGCCGAATTTGGTTTTGGTATGAACTTGGCACTAGGTGCTCGCAGAAGCCAACTGGCAGAAATGATGGCTGATCTTCTGGATCAAGATATCCCAGCAGAACTTAAAGAGAATCTCAAGCTCTGGATGGATAATATCAACGATCCTGAAATGACCAAGACTACTGCAGCAAAGATTACTGAACTCCTGCCTGCAGCTATCGAGCAAGCTACTGGCGATCTGAAGGCTCTTCTCGAGACTCTCTTAGCCAATGCAGACATCCTCGTAAAGAAGTCCGTCTGGATTATTGGTGGAGATGGTTGGGCCTATGATATCGGCTACGGCGGTCTTGACCATGTACTCGCATCGGGAGCCGACGTGAACGTTCTAGTATTAGACACAGAAGTCTACTCCAACACTGGTGGTCAGGCATCGAAGTCTACCCCAACTGGTGCTGTTGCTAAGTTTGCAACCTCTGGTAAACGTACCCGTAAGAAAGATCTTGGCATGATGGCCATGTCTTATGGTTATGTCTATGTAGCTACTGTGGCCATGGGTGCCAACCGCAACCAGCTGATGAGAGCTATGATTGAGGCAGAGAGCTACGACGGCCCATCCTTGATTATTGCGTACGCACCATGTATCAACCATGGTATCGACATGAGCTTAAGTGTTGAGGAAAGCAAACAGGCTGTAGAATGCGGCTACTGGAACCTCTATCGCTTCGACCCACGCAAGGAAGAAGCTGGTGAGAATCCATTTACATTAGACTCTAAGGAACCTGATTACGAGAAGTTCCAAGCGTATCTGAAGAACCAAGTACGTTATTCTCGTCTCGCCCGTCAGTTCCCAGAGCAAGCTGACGACCTCTTTAAGCAGGCTGAAGCAGATGTAAAACGTCGCTACGAAACCTACAAACGCCTAGCTGAAAGCAACTAAGTCTAATAGACTCGAACAGCCTAAGATCTATGATCTTAGGCTGTTTTTTGTTGCACCTGATTTCACCTGTCAATAAAGGAAGCCCATCATACCTGTTGAATACAATGGAGATAATCAACGGAAATCATAAGGAGGCTTCCAGCTTGATCACCATTTTCGCTGCTTTGATACTTGGATTTCTACTCAGCAAACTCGTAGCATTTCCCCAAAGAACGCAAGCGTTGATTGGGAAACTGAGTAGCTTTGCCATTCTACTACTGCTATTTACCATGGGACTAACCATCGGTGCCGATTCAGAGGTAATGTCCAACCTCCCTCGCCTAGGTCTTAAGGCATTATTGATTGCCGCTGTCACAGTTGTCGGCAGTACATTGGCCGTGTGGATTACACTCCGGCTTTTCAAGACTAAACACACTGTGCCTAATGGGGGTGAAGTAGATTGACCAAATATATCGTCTTTGCCCTTGTTGCTGGCATCCTCTGTGGGAATGCCTTTATGGATCCTGTACACGTCCCCAAACTGGAGACTGTTCTGGAATTAGCCCTCGTCTTCTTGCTGTTTACCGTTGGATTGAAGCTAGGGTTCAATAAGGATTTGGGGGCACAACTGGTCACTCTACCCAAACTGAGTCTCTTGATCCCTTTCCTTGTTGCAGCAGCCTCCTTAGGGAGTGCCATGATGCTTGCTCCCATTATCGGCTTACACCCCCTAGAAGGAGCAGCTGTTGCCGGCGGATTCGGGTGGTACTCGTTATCAGGTTTGTTGATTGCCCAATCGTATGATACAGCTTTAGGCACTTTAGCTTTCCTTGCTAACATCATGCGCGAACTAACCGCTATTGTCGCCATCCCTTTTGTGGCTAAATATTTGGGGAACCTAAGTGCAGTTGCTCCCGGAGGAGCAACTGCCATGGATGTGACTCTTCCCTTAATCTCGCGTAACACCGACGTGCAAACCACTTTAGTTGCTGTTTATTCAGGGACCATCTTATCGCTACTCGTACCAATCGTGGTACCTCTTTTGATTAGGTGGGCACAGTTGCTTGCCTAGCGACTCACAACCTATTCCAACTCAATCAGGCCTGTGTTCAAAGCGTAATAACGCCCTCTTTGTGACATTAACTCATCGTGATTGCCCCGTTCAATGATCTCTCCTTGTTCTAGAACCATGATGGCATCGGAATCTCTGACTGTAGACAGTCTATGGGCAATCACCAAAGTGGTTCTTCCAGCCATGATTTTGTCCATACCTTCCGCGATTAGTTTTTCTGTCCTTGTGTCCACCGAGGAGGTTGCTTCATCAAGAATCAGAATTGTGGGATTGGCAACTGCCGCTCTAGCAATCGAGAGGAGTTGTCTTTCCCCTTGGGACAGATTTTCCCCGTCAGCTGTAAGCATAGTGTCATAGCCCTGAGGCAGATTCTTAATGAAATAATGGGCATTGGCTAGTTTGGCAGCCTCAATCACCTCTTCGTCTGTGGCATCGAGCCTACCATAACGAATATTCTCCGCAATCGTTCCTTCAAACAAGTGCACATCCTGCAAAACTATGCTCATAATACTTCTCAGATCATGCTTCTTGATTCTGCGAATATCGATTCCGTCAAGTAAAATTCGTCCTTCATTGATTTCGTAAAACCTATTCACTAGATTAGTAATGGTTGTTTTACCTGCACCAGTAGATCCCACGAAGGCGATCTTTTGCCCTGGTTTAGCGTACAGGTTAATCTTCCTTAGAATCTGTTGTCCTGGCAAATATCCGAAATCTACATCTTCAAAAGTGATAAAGCCTTGCAGTGGAACGTGTTCAACGCTTCCATCAGTTTGCGGAACCTGCCAGCAGAGGCTGTTCCCACCGGTGCAATCCTTCACAAGCTCCACATCACCGTTATCTAATTCAACCTCTTCATCGAGTACCGCAAAGATTCTTTCTGCCCCTGCGATAGCAGCCAATAGAGTATTAATTTGATTAGAAACCTGCGTAATGGGCCTGGAGATCGTCCTGGTAAACTGCAAAAACGCAGCAATGTTACCAATCGTGATTGTTCCGAGCATAGCCAAATAGGCACCGACCATGGAAACCAGTCCATAAAGAACAAACGAAAGGCTACCCATAATCGGCATCAACATCACACCATAGGTTGCAGCATTCGTACTTGATTGCCTGAGTCTCTCATTACGCTGCTGAAAATCCTCAATGGCTCGATCTTCGTAGTTAAAGACCTTCACTACTTTCTGCCCAGTCATCATCTCTTCAATATAGCCATTCATATCAGCCAATTGGGCCTGCTGGGAACGGAAGTTGTGCGAGGATTTTTTGCCGATGTACCTCGTAGACAGTAACATTACCGCTAGCATGACCACTACAATCAGCGTCAGTGCGGGGCTGATGATCAGCATCATGATAAAAGTACCAATCACAGTTACGACTGAAATTAGAACTTGCGAAACGCTCTGTTCCAAAGATTGGTTAAGCATATCCACATCATTGGTAAAGGTGGACATCAATTCGCCATGGGCATGTGTGTCAAAAAAGGACATTGGTAGCTTCTCCATATGAGAAAACATTTCCTCACGGATTTGGTGAATGGTGCGTTGAGCAACCCTCGCCATAAACAAGTTGCCTAGGTATTGGCCAGTTACGATGGTTAAAACTACCACAACCATGAGCACTAGGTACTTAAGAAACAAACCATGACTGTTTTCCAGAACCAAGGAATCGATAATGGGACTCAATAATCCGTTGGCCACAATACTTCCCACCGAGCCAACAATGACAAAAAAGATCCCAGCTACAAACAGAGCCTTGTTATACTTGAAATAACTAAACAGCCTGATTAAAGTAGCCTTCATGTTTTGGGGGCGGAATCCATGGTGCTTGTTATGGTTTCTCATTCTCCAACCACCCCTTTCTGTGATTCATAAATTTCCCGATAGATGGGTGATGTTTTAAGGAGAGTTTCATGATCGCCCATAGACTCAATTTCACCTTGATGCAGTACAAGTATCCTGTCGGCATATTGGATGGACGAAATTCTCTGCCCAATGATAATAGTGGTAACGTCCTCTAACTCATGTTTAAAGACACGTTGAATCTTAGCATCGGTAGTCATATCCACAGCGGACGTGGAGTCATCAAGAATGAGGACTTTGGGCTGTTTGACTAAAGCACGAGCAATGGAAAGTCTCTGCTTTTGGCCTCCTGAGAAGTTACTTCCCCCTTGTTCTACCCTGTGGTCTAAACCATCAGGGTACTTGGACACAAACTCCCAAGCTTGAGCGCGTTTCAACGCAAGAATAATCTCTTCGTCTGTTGCATTTTCATTACCCCAATGCATGTTTTCACGGATAGTACCAGAGAACAAAGTGTTCTTTTGCAGCACAAAAGCCACTTGATCGCGCAGTGCTTTGATACTGTACTTTCTCACATCTACGCCTCCAACTTCAACTGAACCGCTACTCACATCATAGAGTCGTGGGATAAGGTGCACAAACGTCGACTTGGAAGAACCGGTGGAACCGATTATTCCTATGGTCTCCCCAGATTCAATGTGGAGATCAATGTTTTTAAGTACTTTCTCAGGGCTTCCTGGATAAGAAAAACTTACATTATTGAACCGTATTGAACCGTCTTGAAGACTGGTGATAGGCTCTTCCGCCTCAGTGATTTCAGAACTAGTATTCCAAACCGCTAGAATACGGTCTTTTGAGGCCACACCCCTAAGCAATTGCATAAAGAACATGGAAATCATCATCAAGGCCATCATGATCTGGGTAATGTAAGTGATGAAAGAAATTAGTTCACCGCGTCCCATCGAACCGGCTACAATCTGTTGTCCTCCGAACCAAAGCACGGCAATAATGGTAGCATAAACGATGAGATTCAGGATAGGCATGGCGAAGATAATGATCGAAACAGCCTTTAATGCTGTATTGCGTAACGCATCGTTCCTTTCGCGGAATCTCTTTTCTTCATGCTTTTGACGATTAAAAGATTTGACCACACCGATACCAGCTAAGTTCTCTTTGATTACAGCATTAACACCATCAACTCTGCTTTGGATCTCCAAGAACAATGGTCGCGCCTTATTCAAAACCACAACCATAGCTAGCACAGTAAGTGGGATAGAGACTCCAAAGACCATTGCCAGAGATGAATTAATCGAAAAGGACATGATGAGAGCAAAGAGCATCATAAACGGAGCCCTCACCCCCATACGTAGGCTCATCATTGTAACTTGACCGAGAGTGTTGCAATCATTGGTTAACCTGGTTATCAGCGATGGTACCGAGAACTGATCCAGGTTAGCAAATGAGAATCCTTGGATCTTCTTAAACGTTTCTTGCCGTATCTCTGCTGCAAAGCCATAACCTGCTCTTGCCCCACAATGGGCACTTATAATGCCAAACAGCATACCGGTCAAAGCAAGTATAATCATGACAACCCCGACTCGAACCACATAATTGATGTCTTGGGTGGCAATCCCAACATCAACGATGCGTGCCATTAAAAAAGGAACTGCAATATCTGTCAGCACCTCTAAAACCATCAAGATCGGGCTTAAAAATGCGTAAATACGGTACTTTTTCATGAAAGGCAATAACTTCTTCAAAGACATTCTCCTGTTCCGCTTAGTTGTTTGCAGTTGGTTCTTTCTCCAGCTGTTCAAGGTAATCTAGATTCTCGTTGATTTTCGCCAAGAATCTGTTGAACTCCATTAGCTCAGTTTCTTCGAATCCTAAGAACAATTCCTTATACTTCATCCGGACATGTTCTTCATAGTCTTCGATGACCTTGCGACCATGCTCTGTAATTCTGAGTTTGTTATAACGTAGGTCTTCTTCTAACGGAATTTGCTCCACCATATTGAGTTTGGTCAATTTCTTGATCGAAGTACTCATCGCTCCCTGAGTAAACTTCATCATCGTAGCAATTTCCTTCTGATTAGCGTCAGGGTTATTATTAATCAGCATGACAATATGAAGAAGCCTAAATGTTAAGCCATACTCATTTACCTTTCCCCTCATCATCTGGGTTAAACGCTGCTGGGTTTTTCTTAGATGCATGGCGACATTAGCCTCGAGCACATACACACCCCCTATACTTTAGTGCTAAAGTATCTCAATACAATGGTTTAATGGTAAACTAATTTTTCGAATCTGTCAAGAAGTGGTCATAGAGACGCCGAAAACCGTTCTATAACAGCTTCATGTGGTTAACTAAAGGTAAATGGTTAGAAAAAAAGGTTCATAAATTTGTCTGCTACCTACAGGATATTCAAGAAAACTAGGGAATAAATCAGATACTTATCACGGGAGGGATGGATATGGCCAATAATGCTGTTTGTCACTTGCAGATCGGTCTTTTAGGTCCCTTTTACCTGCTCATTGATCAAAAGAAGGTAGAGCATAACGTCTGGAAATCAAAAAAAGCCCTTACCATGTTGAAATACTTAGCCGCAAGGCATGGTCAAAGGGTTTCCAGTGACTCACTGATTGAACTCCTATGGCCAGACAACGAAGATGTGGATAGTACGAGAAACTTACATACTGCTGTTTGGTATGTCCGCCGTACTTTAGCAGAGACATTCGAGGATAATCCCCTCGTAGAATCACCTCTACGTTACTCGAATGGTGCCTATTGGTTAGAACTGGGAGGCGGTTGTATTGACACAGAACTATTTGAATCCTATGCAAAAGTATCCAAGCAACTTGAGCATGCTAACCCAGAGATGGCCCTCCTTTACTGTGAAGCTGCCTTACAACTTTACCGGGATGATTTTCTCTGTGATGAACCTTACGAAGATTGGACGATTGCCCGGCGCGCCGAATATCGAGAGTTGTTCTTCCAAGTAACTCTTCGTACAGCACAACTACTAATTAAACATCGCGCCAGTTTTCTAGAAGCGGCCACTCTTTGCCGAGAGGCGATCAAGAAAGACCCTTTTAGAGAAGAGTGTTATCAAGTTGGAATCGAAGCTCTGATCCTAGCACAACGTTTTGTCGAAGCAATGAACTGGTATAACGAGTATTCCCAGCTATTGATGGGTGAATTTCAACTAGAGCCTAGTCCTGCCATTCAAGAATTGATCTTGCATATGAAGGGAAGTCTCACTAGCGATAATCTCAGGCAACAGGGTAAAGTAAATGCACTGCCTGGAGCTTTCACCTGTACCCGAGCAGCGTTACAGACCGTGTTTGAAGCAGAGCGGCGTCGCCTCCAACGCACAGGAAACCACTTTTCGGTACTTATTATCAGAAGTAGAATCGGAACTGAGCGAAACCACCAACTTAAGGAAGCGTTCTCCATAATTCAAGGTGCCCTGAGACAGTCTGACTTGATCTGCCAATATACACCTAGCGTGATTGTTGTTTTCTTACCCGATACTGATGTTACCGGATCTCAGGTTACCTTGCAGAGATTGCAGCACCTCCTCCGTTTAAAGCTGGGTGAGGAAACCGTTTTCTCTTACGACATTCTCAATAGCGAAAATTTGAGGGAAATGCGCGAGCGATGGGTATCTACCTTAACCAACTAATGGTCCTCCCTCTCACACCTTGGGACAAACTTGTCCCAAGGTCTTTTTTTTGAGTGAAATTAGAGTAGATTTCGAGAATTATTTAAGTAACTTACTTAGAATATAATTAAGACTATGGACAACCCATTATTACTCAACCAATAAGGAGGTGGTCATCAGCCCCATTAAATTCAACACGGCATCATCAAAATGTACCTAACTCTTTGGAAGCGACGACCTACCGTTTCTTAACTGGTCACCAATGGAATGGTAGCGAGCTAGGGTGAAACCGGCCAAGGATAACAATCCACAACCAAAGAGGAGGATTTAGAATGAAAAAACTATTGGTATTGACTTTAATCGTTGTACTGGGACTTAGCAGTTTTACTTATGCAGCTGACAATACTGCAACTGCAACCCAGACTGGCAACTTAAACGATGCGTTTATCAGCCAAGATGGCGATAGGCAAAGTGCCATCGTTGTTCAGACCGGAGATAGTAATGACCTTGATATTTTCCAAGCTGGACGAGATAACCTCTCCCAGGTAGGTCAAATGGGTGACTTCAACGCAGCCTTAGTCACCCAAGATTCAAGTGTAGCTGTAGCTAACATTATTCAGTTCGGAGACTCGAACGATGCCTTAGTTGATCAGACTGGTGAGGATCACGCCGCTAATATGGTTCAAGCAGGGGACCTAAACACTATTACAGTTGATCAATCGGGAGACAATGAATCCACAACTATTGGACAACTGGGAGACGAAAACCAAGCGTATGTGGATCAAAATGGTAGCAACGATGTTGTAGAAATCTCCCAAACAGGCACGGGTAACTATGTAGAGGTCAGCCAATCAGGGCTTGGCCTACTGTTCAGGGGTAACAACTTTGCTGAGGTAATCCAAGACGGATTAGGAAACTATGCAAGGGTATTGCAATTCGATACTGGACTGCTCTTTAGTGGTTTCAACACTGCTAATGTATTCCAAGATGGTGATGCAAACTGGGCTGAGATCCTCCAAACCAGTCTTGGTCTCCTCGGTCGTGGCTTCAATACTGCAGACATAAGCCAAATTGGAGATGATCAATGGGCTTATGTATCCCAGAGTGGAATCGGCAATGATGCGATAGTGATTCAAGAGCAACGGGGTAACATAGCCGAAGTGGTTCAAATGGGTAGAACAAATCTAGCTGAGGTTTATCAATTACAGCACGATAGCCTCGCAGATCTTAGCCAAAACGGCAATGACAATGAAGCAATAGTGGTGCAAGGAACCACTTCGATTCTCAGTAGTTTAATGGAAGCTTGGGTTGTCCAAGACGGTAACGGAAACGAAGCACAGATAACTCAAGTTCAGGGACCAGCTTGGGCAGAAGTCACCCAAGATGGTAATCGCAATGAGAGCTTCCAATACCAAAGTAACAATACAGCCTATGGTAGTCCAATCGCAGAAATCTACCAGTTCGGCAATGACAACTATGCTTCGCAGGAGCAAAATTCTGGTGGAGCTCTAGAAGCCTACATCTATCAAACTGGAAACAGCAACACAGCGGTGCAAACTCAGACAAATGTCTATCAGACCGGTGTGCTACCAAGTCTAGCAAGCACAACCCAGACCGGAAACAGTAACTTTAGTCTGATCGAGCAAACTGGGCAGATGGCTATGGCAACTGTTACTCAGACTGGAAACTACAACAACGCAAACGTAATCCAATAGTGGAAGTATCTAGAATACTCGGGCGGAGAAGCTAGACTTCTTCGCCCCCCCAACTCATGCACTCGTCACTCCTGGTCTAAAAAGCGTTATATAGGAGGATCTCTATGGTCAATACAAAACGCATGGTACAGATTGGAATTGTGATTATGTTCGGGCTCAATATCTTCGGTTCCATAGTTTTTGCCCAGAACATTACTGAAGCATACATTTATCAGGATGGTGACAACAATCAGGCTACCATTCAGCAGAGAGCTCTCGACAGCTGGGCAATGCAATACCAAATAGGGAGTAATAATGAAAGTTATATTTACCAAGCTGGCGAAGGCAACTCTAGCCTTCAAACGCAAACGGGAAACGCTAATCAGGCCTCTGCTACACTGCTGGGCAACAATAACCTAACCATCCAAAACCAGCTTGGAGATGCCAATACCCTCTTCATTTGGCAATACGGCAATAGCAATAGTTTGATCCAAAACCAGATCGGCAGTGAAAATTTAGCAGTTGCCTGGGTATTGGGTAGCAGTAACACGGTAGCACAAAACCAAGTCGGTCATGGCCACACGTCCAAGATCACCATCGCCGGAAACAACAACATCGTAAGTAATAATCAAGTAGGCTCTGATAGCAATTTAAGCCTATTTCATATAGGAGATAACACCGTAATAAATGCAATCCGATTTGGTTTTTAGCGGGATAGAACGAAGATCTGGAAGGAGATTGGCAATGAAGAAGCTCCCAAGTTTGTTAATAGGTTTCCTTGTAGCCTCCTTCGTAATGGCAACGCCTATGCTTGGCTTTGCGCAAGGAGTCAGCAATGTCACTCAAATCGGATTCGACAACTACATCTATGTGTACCAAGAAGTATTAAGTGAGGTAATTATCCTGCAGCTTGGCGATGAGAACTCTTCCTCGGTGGACCAAATTGGTTCTGGGCATATCGCGGGAATAGGACAAGTTGGAGAAGATAACGAGGCTGAGATCCACCAATTAGGACAAGGAGATCTGGTTTTAACGATGCAGTTCGGTGCCGGAAACTCGGCAAGCATTACTCAGATGCACTCCTCTGCCTGGTCCTTCCCCGTTGGAGCAGTATCCGACAATGATGCCTTTAGCTACCAATCGGGACTTTACAACATCTTGAACTTGCTACAAATAGGAGATGACAATACCAGCTCCATTTATCAGATTGACAATAACAATGAAGCCTTTGTAGTACAAGAGCAATTTCCACTCGGTGTCGGAACCAATGCAGCCCTAGTTGTGCAGATCGGTGTTAGTAACTGGACATCTGTTCAGCAAGCTGGAGCTCAGCTATTTAGTGGCAGTCTGCAACTGGGCGATGATAATGCAACTCTCATCAACCAACAGGGTCTAGATAACACCGTTTCCGTATTTCAGACTGGAAACCACAACACCTTTACAGCCACTCAAGGATAACCGAAAGGAGAATTCCTAATGAGAAAACGTACTTATGTAATCACGTTACTACTCTTGCTACTTCTCCTTACTGCTCCCTCGGCTCTGGCCAACCAATCAACTACCGAGGAAGTCAGTCAGGAGAGAATCGACCTATTCACCGCTTCCCACAGGATGCTCACCCAAGAGCGGGCACGCCCCAAGATGAAGGCAGGTATGGTTCTAACCACCTTAGGTGACGGAAGCGAAGTCGGTGTCGGTGTAAGAGTGGAGACAGACCTTGGTCAAGAGTTACCTGTAAGTATCTTAACCGAAGCAGTTTATCTAAAAAACGAACAGGCTTTAGCTGGCTTTCTGTCCCTAAAATTTGCTCCTTTTAGTAACCTCCCTTACCCCGTTTACTTTGGAGGGGGAGCAGGTTATGCCGATGGTTTTAGGTACCAAGTTTTTGTTGGAGTAGAGTTTAACAAGAACTTATTTGCTGAGGCAAGGTACGTGACCATGCCTGGCGGAATCGGCGACAGAGGTCTACATTTAGCAGCTGGTTTTCAGTTTACCTACTAAAGGAGGGAGATTACAGTGAGAAAAGTCGTCCTGTTTAGTACCATCCTAATTGTTTTTAGTCTCACCGGCACAGCAGTTGCCAGTTATACCATGAGCTATAGCTTTCAACTTATCAACAACCCTAACGCTCGACAAGTAGCCTTGAATATTGCTAACGCACAGCAGGAGTTGAGCAGAACTACGGAAGAACCAAGCGCACTTGACCGTTTTAAAGAAAGCCTAGACCGTATGGCTATGAGCAAAGCTATTCGAGATATTGTCTATTACGATCCAAACTCCGATGCCCCAGATTACGGTTTTGTCCCAGTGGACGATGGCTGGATTTACTATGAATGGGATGAGGTTAGTGAATCTATGAAGATCTACCACTACTCTAATGGTAGCTGGACAGAGATTACAATTGATTCAGGAAACCAACCAGTGCCTCCAAACTTTTAATCAGGTGATGGACAAGATGTAAAGGAGGGTTAGAATGGAATTTGTAATGATTGGAATTCTCACATTGGCTATGTTATTTGGGGGATTGTCTGGTTCTAGCACCCCACCACCAGCCACCGAAACAGAAATAGTTCAGGAGATGGCAGCAGTATTGGAGGTTCCCGAAAGCATATTACTATCCGTCGATAATGTAACGACCGCTAGTCAGCTTCTAGCTGCACTACCGGAACCGGTTGAAAAAATCCCGATTGCCATTTATGGCATTACAGATAGTACAGGACAACTCAAGGCGGATGGTGGTGCCGCATCAACAGTTGTTACTCAGGGTTCTACTGAAATGTTGATCACCGCTTTACACAGATCACGCCAATTCTCTGTCTTAGATCGTGTCAAATTTGGAGACTTGATGAATGAACAGAACCTTGTATCCAGTAATAGGGTACTACCTGGTCAAGGGCCGCGTCTGGGTGAACTCGTGGGACCTCAGTACATGATCTCTGGCTCCATCACCGAATACCAAGTAAGTAAGGAAACTGGCGGACTGGGTCTTGTTATTGGCGGTATAGGCGGATCCCAGGAGTATGCTCGAGCATCAGTTGCCCTTGACTTAAGGGTGACTGACCTGACTACAGGTGAAGTAATCTGGGCGGAAAGCCTCAAAGGCGAAGTCCTAGGCGAGAAGATTGGAATCCAGTTGTTTTCTTTCTTGGGAAGGAACATTGTCGAGTTTGAAACGGGTGCTGGTAAACAGCAGGTAATTAATCTAGTTGTTCGAACTCTACTGGAAGAAGCCGTCTTCAAGTTGGTTCAAAGCCAAGTACTTACTAACTAACCAACTCCGTGGCTAAAGCCACAACTATCTTGCTCGTAGAGATAGGGATTGCTTAGTCCAACGAGCCGTGACAAAGTGTGTGTAAGATGAAGTGTGTAAGATCCGCTACCACAAGTGGTCGCGGAATGAGAGATGGTCGAACTTCAGTTCCTCTGTCCCTCAGAAAAAGGTAAACCCATCGTGAGGTGGGGACACAAAGCCACGGGTCTAAGATAATTAGATAGCCGGGTTACCCGAGGAGGCAAAATAGTGAAGAATAGAATGGTTACGATCGTGTTGGCGTTACTAGTGCTAGGTTTGCTTGCAAGTGCGAACGCTCTAGCCTACGAAACTGAAACAGTATTACCATCCGATTTGGGGGTTTGGTTCAGCGACTTTTTCCAGATTTCCGAAGATGAAGTAGAACCTGGTGAAAATTCAGCCTACGTCTATCAAAACGGAAACGACAATAGTTCTGAGCAAGTCCAGGAAGGTCAGGACAATAGGGCCTACATCTATCAAAATGGTGATGGCAACATTGCAAACCAATGGCAAAGTGGAGTGGGAAACTGGGCGGGTGCCTATCAAGTGGGAAACTACAATACTGTAGTGACCCAACAACTAGGCACCAGCAACTGGGCAGGAGCCTACCAAATGGGCAATGCCAATACAGCCAGGATTCAGCAGAGCGGAGACAACTTCACCGCTCTGATCGCCCAGATTGGCAACAACAATTCTGCGGTGATCATTCAAGGAAAGTAACGGCAAGTGGACGCAATCCTTATCCACGAGGGAGGTCAAGACAATATGTCTTGACCTCTTTACTTTAAAGTCTCTTTTTAAGCAAAGACATGTTCGCCAATTTGTAACTTCACCGGCCTGGTCCAAACCCAGCTAGAAGAAGGTACTTTGCGGGGATTCCAAAAGAAGAGGGATCCATCTGTGGGGTCTTCTCCGTTAAGTGCCTCCAGGACAGCAAGATAAGCGAGGTTGTTGGGGGTTTGGTTGATAGTCCCATTAGACACCACCTCAAACTGGCGCGGTTGATAGATAGCTGCCCTCACAGTGTTAGGGAATTCGGGGTGTTTGACCCTGTTTAGTAAAACAGCCGCCACCGCGATTTGTCCCAAAAAAGGTTCCCCCCTTGCCTCGGCAAAAACCAAGCGTGCAAGCAGTGCAATGTCATCCAGATCAGCCGGAGTGTAACTTCCTTCAGGCAAAACAAATCCTCCCTCCACCGAAGGCAGAGTCGCTGTTGGTACAGTTTCAATTGGCTCCTCCGTGGAATCAAGTGGTATAATAAGCTCCTGTCCGAGATAAATTAGATCATTAGTTAAGCCATTGGCCATCTTGAGCTCTTCCACACTTGTTTGATACTTTTGGGCAATTCCCCAGAGCGTATCTCCTGTGGAAACCACATGGATAAAGGCCATAAGTCTTCCCTCCTTTCCTTATTAGTCAACCACTCCACATTGTATGCACTAAAGTGCGAGAGGCGTAGTTCTGGTGAAGGAAGAAGGAGGAAGTTGTCAAAGTATATAGAGACTATCACTTAAGGAGGATGAACATGACTACACCGCATAATGCTGCAAAACCAGGTGATATCGCTAAGACGGTTTTGATGCCAGGGGATCCCCTGAGGGCAAAATTTGTGGCGGAAAACTATTTGGAAGATGTAAAGTGCTATAATGAAGTACGTGGAATGTACGGTTTCACGGGGCTTTATAAGGGCAAACCCGTATCTGTACAAGGTCATGGCATGGGCATGCCTTCCATTGGCATTTACACCTATGAATTGTATAATATGTATGATGTGGACAATATTATCCGGATCGGTTCTGCCGGTGCAATTCGCGAGGATGTAAAGATCATGGATATGGTCTTTGGTATGGGTGCCTGTACCGACTCAAATTATGCCTATCAATATGGAATGCCAGGTACCTATGCTCCCATCGCTACTTGGGAACTATTAGAGAAGGCTGTAGAAATCGCGAAGAACAAGGGCCAGAAGTACTTCGTAGGTAATATTTTGTCCGCGGATATTTTCTATAACGAACTAGGCAAACCAACTGCTTGGGAAGCCATGGGCGTGCTAGCGGTAGAAATGGAAGCTGCAGCACTGTATATGAATGCTGCGAAGGCCAAGAAAAACGCCCTGTGCATGTTGACTATTTCTGATGAGCTCCACAGTGGCAGAGAGCTACCTGCCCATGAGCGCCAAGTTAGTTTCACAAACATGATGGAAATAGCTTTAGAACTAGCCATCAGCCTGTAAATTATGTACGAATAAACCCAACCCGCTTGGGTTGGGTTTTTCATTTCTATATCCAATGTATTTCGGAGGTCCCAATGAAAAAACCTTTTGTGAGCGCTGAAAAACTGCGCCAAATTGCAGCAGAGTATCCTACCCCCTTCCACCTTTATGATGAACAAGGTATTAGAGAAAATGCAGTAAGGCTTCATCAAGCCTTTAGCTGGAATCCTGGTTTTAAGGAGTATTTTGCAATCAAAGCCAATCCGAACCCAAGAATTCTGCAAATTCTACAAGAAGAGGGTTGTGGTGTGGATTGCGCCAGCGCAACTGAGTTAATTCTCGCAGATGCTTTGGGTTTCCAAGGCGATGAAATCATGTTCTCCTCCAACATTACTCCCTTAGAAGACTTTCAGCTTGCGCATAAGCTAGGTGCTATTATTAACTTAGATGACATCACAGATCTAGAACTTATCCAGCAACTTCCTAGCATTCCTAAAAAGATGTGTCTCCGCTATAACCCAGGGGGTAATTTCACGCTCGCCAATGAGATCATGGATACGCCAGGCGAAGCAAAGTTCGGGATGACTCGGCCCCAGCTAACGGAAGCGGTAAAGAGACTACTCAACCTGGGTGTGGAAGAGTTCGGTATCCACGCTTTTTTAGCAAGCAATACTACCACTAATGACTATTATCCTGCCTTAGCTCGCTTGCTCTTCGAGGTGGTAAAAGAGATCCATGAAGAAACTGGTGCCAAGTTTACTTTTGTCAATCTTTCTGGCGGTATCGGAGTTCCTTACCATCCCCATGACAATCCTGCAGATATTTCGATCATTGGACAAGGTGTCGAGCAAGCCTTCAACGACGTTTTAGTTCCTGCAGGCTTAGGTGATCTCGCGATTGTAACAGAACTCGGTAGATTTATGCTTGCCCCTTACGGGCACTTGATTGCCACAGCGCTCCGCCGTAAAGAAATCCACAAAAACTACATCGGTTTGGATGCCTGTGCAGTAAACTTAATGCGGCCTGCCATGTATGGTGCCTACCACCATATTACGGTAGCCGGAAAAGAGGACCACCCCCACAATCATACCTATGATGTGGTTGGTGGCCTCTGCGAGAACAACGACAAATTTGCCATTAACCGTAACTTACCCAAAATCGAAGTTGGTGACCTAATAATTATTCACGATACTGGTGCACATGGCTTTTCCATGGGCTATAATTACAATGGGAAACTTCGGTCGGCAGAAATCTTATTGCGTCAAGATGGAAGTACTGAACTAATCCGCAGGGCGGAAACCCCCGAGGATTATTTTGCCACAATCAAGCTCCCCACTGGCTCATTGAGTCGACTTTAGACGTTCGCGGTACTGTGACCGGAACTTCGCCACCTTAGGAGCTATAACCATTCTGCAGTAGCCCTGCTGAGGATTGAGTCTAAAGTAGTCCCGGTGATAGTCTTCTGCCGGGTAAAATGTTTCAAGTTGCGTAATTTCAGTAACAATGGGATCTTCCCAGAGATGCGCTAACTCCTTTTTCACAGCTTGGGCTACTTGCTTTTCTTCCTCATCTTGATAGAAGATAACCGAGCGGTACTGGGTACCCACATCGCCTCCCTGGCGGTTTAATGTTGTGGGATCATGAGTCGTGAAAAAGATCTTTAATAGATCCTCATAACTGATTACATCACCATCATAGGTAATCTTTACTACTTCGGCATGTCCAGTTTCATTAGTACAAACCTGTTCATAGGTTGGGTTATCCACATGACCTCCACTGTAGCCAGGAACAACTTCTAAAACGCCGTTCAAATCGCTGAAAATAGCTTCTACACACCAAAAACAACCTCCGCCGAAGATGGCAGTTTTTTGATTCATTACTTGTCCCCCCATCAATTTCTAAGAAAAGGTGATCATTTGGACAGCATTTATAGCTTCCCCCACTATTATGAAATAGCTTTTTCGTATCGCGATATATCCGCTGAAGTGGATGTGATGGAAGAAGCAATTGCCAGATTCTCCAAGATTCCTGTAAACACCGTACTGGAATTAGCATGTGGCAACAGCCCCCACATGATGGAGTTAATTAGCCGTGGCTATCAGTACCGTGGTTTGGATCTGAACCCGACCATGATTGAGTTTGCCCAAAATAAAGCGCAAGAACACAATTATGATGCGGATTTCTACTTGGCCAACTTGGCAGATTTCATGTTGGAAGAACCAATGGATTTTCTCTACATAATGTTGGGCTCGCTCTACGTCAACAACACAGGGGAGCTTTTGAGTCATTTCAAATCGGTGGAAGCAGCCTTAAAGCCAGGTGGACTTTATTTCTTGGACTGGTGCATTGACTTTGAACCCCTGGATAATACCTTGGATAGCTGGGTAATGCGCCGAGATGGCATTACAGTGACCACCAGGTACTCAACCCGCGTACACGATGCAGCAGAGCAACTTTATGCAGAGAACATCCTCTTTACTATCAAAGAGCGAGGACAGGAGCAAAAGCTTCTTCATCAGGGCTTAAGGCGCGCCATCTTTCCCCAGGAGTTTGTGTTAGCCGCAACTAAGCTGCACCGTTTCGAACTCCTAGGTTGGTGGAATGATTGGGATTGGAACCAGCCCCTAGGGGAAGGACAGGGCGAAATCATTCGCCCCATCACAGTACTTAGGCGCATCTAGCTATTTACAGAGTTCGTAAATGGCCAATACATCCTGTTGCCCCAGGGACATAAGACCGCCGAGCTTTTGGCTGTCCTTTTCGGTGGCCTTCTCTGCCATTTCAGCTAAACGGTCCGTTGGGATATTGGCCTCTGCTAACGTTGTGGGCAGACCAATCCTATTAAAGAAATCTTGCAAACGACGGATTCCTTCCAAAATCGTTCTCTCTGGATTATGGAAGTCCTGTTCCACATTAAATACTCGCACCGCAAACTGGACAAAACGTTGAGGATTAGCTTTATAGACATACTTCATCCACGCAGGAAAAACGATTGCTAAACCTGCTCCATGGGCCACGTCATAAAGTGCGCTCAACTCATGCTCGATATTATGGGAAGCCCAATCCTCGCTTCTGCCCATTCCTAATAGATCATTATGGGCAATGGTTCCAGCCCACATTATGTTTGCTCTAGCACCATAGTTTTCTGGCTCGGCAATCGCGATGGGAGCTTCTTGCATAATGCTACGCAATGCAGCTTCACAAAGTTGATCACTGAAGCCAACATCAGGTTCGTTGGTGAAGTAGCGTTCCATGATATGGGCCATCATGTCTGCCACTCCGCATGCCGTCTGATAGGCAGGAAGTGAAAAGGTTAGCTCAGGATTCAAAAGGGCAAATTTAGGGCGCATAACAAGGGATCCATAGCCCCTCTTTAGCCACCCGTCTTCGTTAGTTATCACCGAGCTAGGACTGGATTCGCTTCCCGCTGCAGGAATGGTCAACACCACGCCTAGGGGAAGGCTTTCTTCAGCCTGGGCCTTTCCAGCGTAGAAATCCCAAACATCGCCCTCATAGGGCACACCGATGGCAATTGCTTTTGCGGAGTCAATTACGCTACCGCCTCCCACTGCCAGGATCAAATCCACCTTCTCCTTACGCACCAGGTCAATTCCTTCTTTTACTAAACTTAACCGTGGATTGGGTTGTACTCCGCCAAGTTCCACATAGTCGATACCTGCAGCCTTAAGTGAAGCCTCGACACGTTCTTTGAGCCCCGAACGGACGATATGTCCTCCACCATAATGAAGCAAGACTTTCTTGCCCCATAGTGCAGCCTCCTTACCTGCCCTTTCCTCTACCCCTTTGCCAAACACGATTTTGGTAGTGTTGGAAAAAGTGAAATTAAGCATCTGATCTCCTCCTTAAGTAGTTTTATGGTCCTCCTTAGGCGTGTAGCTAAAACCACTGAGATGTGCGTCTAGGGCATCGATGGATAAATGTAATTCCCACACCAGGAGTGCCAAAGAAGCCAACAGCAACAACAACGCTAAACCAAAAGACCAGTTCGCTAATGTAGTGACACCGGCAAAAAGTAGGAACATGCAAATAACGCAGAACAAAAAGCTTAGCGCCCCGAAAATTTGCATGTTCTTAGTGAGGCGATTGCGAATCTGCAGATTGGCTATTTGCGCCGCAATGTTCTCATCTGGCTCGTCTTGATATTTGGCGTAAAGTTCCCGTGCCAAGTTCGCCAGTACCAAAAAGCGATTAGTGTAAGCCAACATCAGCAGTGAAATAGCAGGAAACAAAAGAGAAGGTGTGGTCAATTCCATGATAAGCATAAGCCCCCCTTGCTAAATCTTATCTGGCTCAGGATACTCTACTCCAAACGTCTCCACTGTGACTTTCTTGATTCGCTGTTCTACAAGGGGTTTATCCATTCTATCGCGCTTAACTGAGACAATCTTGTCGGCCACTTCCATACCACTCACTACCCGACCAAAGGCTGCATAAGCGCCATCTAAATGGGGGGCGTTGTTCACCATAATAAAAAACTGAGAACCTGCTGAGTCAGGAACCATGGTACGAGCCATAGAAATAACCCCACGCTCATGTTTAAGGGTGTTAGGAAATCCATTTTGGCTAAACTCACCCTTGATGCTGTAGCCAGGACCTCCGGTACCTGTGCCTGTAGGATCTCCACCTTGGATCATAAACCCAGGAATCACTCGATGGAAGATCACCCCATCATAAAATCCCTTTTGTACCAGGGAGATGAAATTGCGCACGGTATTAGGAGCTAGATCTGGATAGAGCTCTATCTCGATGATACCCAGATCACCTAGATCCATTGTCACCAGTGGATTAGGTGGGTCTTCTTCCGCGGCCTGGGCACTTCCTGTGAAGAGTAAGCTGAGTGCCGCTAATCCTACTAAGATACCTGCAATTTGGGTTAAGTTCACTGCATCAACCTCCAATTATATCTAATGGTTTTATTATACCACACTTCACAGGCAGGAAATGATTGCCTTACGAAGAATTTCCCTTTCGAAAGGAGTGAACGATGCATATGTGGAAAGAACATTACCGAGTTGGTTCAGAATTGATTGACTACCAGCATCAGGAGTTGTTTAGCAGAGTCTCAAACTTCATCCGGGTGGTTCAAGGTGAAGGCTCTTGGGAGGAACGAGTGCAGGAAGTTCAATCTACGTTGGAGTTTATGCAGCACTACGTAATCATCCACTTTGCCGACGAAGAGAACCTGCAAAGAGAAATTGGTTATCCAGGGTTAGAGAAACATGCCGCCATCCATCAGGCTTTCAAAGAGGAGATCCAACGTTTTGCGGATAAGGTGGCTCAAGAGGGCTTTGACGAAGAAACGGTGCAAGAGTTCGGGGCCAAGGTAATGACTTGGCTGATTATGCATGTTGGAAGAGAAGATCAAAAAATCGGGGAGTTTATCCGGTCACAAGGAGGTCAGAAATGAAAGTCGAGTACATAAACCCATTCTACCAGGCTACGATTGATGTTTTCCGCGTCATGTTGAACCTTGAACCAAAGCGGGGAGAGCTCAGGGCTGTGGAAGAATTGGTGCCCGTAGCCGAAGCCAATGTTATAATTGGCGTCACAGGGGATTTGAGGGGTTCGTTATTATATAGTTTTCCGAAGACCATGGCTTTGGACATGGTGAACATAATGGCAGGTATGCAAATGACCAAACTTGATGCTTTTGTCTCCTCAGCCTTGGGTGAAGTGGCCAATATTATCAGCGGTAATGCGGTAACTTATCTCGCCAAGAACAATCTAAGTTGCGATATTTCACCCCCGCAAGTCTTTGTGGGAAATGATAGTTCGCTCAGCATGTCTACTGAGATGGCGATCGTATTGCCCCTTGTAACTGATATTGGAACCTTAGAGATTAGTATCTCGCTCCATGGAAAGTAATAAAAAATCGCCCAAATCATAGCGAGAAGGGCGATTTTTTGCTTTGTCTAACAAGTCTAGAAAGATCCGCTACCGAGAGTAATGGCTGCGAAGACGGTCGTGCTTCGTAGGGCACCATACTCAGTCAAATCGTCACCAAAGAACACTCGGGTACCAACACTAGGTGAAATCTTACTGATCGAGGGCAGTTTTAGGCTTGCTGTAAAGATGCCCGATTTATCTGAGAGATTGGCATTTAACAAAGCGGATGCTGAGAACTTGGAGCCTAATATGCCATTCCAGTTGACCATGGTGGCAAAATAGTGTTTGCCACTAGACGTTAGATCCGTCAGGACAAAGTCGTCAGCCTGGGGATCTTCGAGAAAAAGCAGCAAGGCGTAGTGCCTACGTAAGTTCTGAATATGGTCCTGATTTGCATATCCTTCGCCATTGTAGTAGTACTGAGCAGCTACCATCAGGTCAAACAAGTCATCAGGATCATTGTAACTGTATCTTCCTCCAGCTGTAGCATGGAGAAAAAGCTCATCCTGTTTATAAATGGGATAATCTCCTGGCCATTCAGCCACGAAGCCTTTATCAGAGCCTTTACTCAACACCGCTTCCCCAAAGACTGCAAAACTGCCTAGAGAAGAAGAAAGGGTTAGCATAGCCCGTGGTGCCTTATCCTTCTGATAAAAGCCACCTAAACCGATTTCTGTTCCTCCCACCACAAACTCCAGCTTCGGAGCTAATGCCACTTGGCTAGGCTCTTCCACCCCATCAAAGAGCGTGTATAGGTAATAGTTAGTGCTTCCCCTGGGATAATGCACCTTCAGGGCAACAGGCCCTTCCCGCTCCGCCTCGGGATCTTGGGGATCAATTCTTCCAATATTAATCACATCGGCTGGGCTAAAGAAGTAGCCAACTCCCCACTTCACATTCTGTTTGCCCGCTCGGAAAAACACCTTATTATCGTAGTTGAAATCGGTAAAGAGCTCCTGAAGGCTTAGCTTCAGAGGTTCCTGTGTACCTTCCGTCGAACCTTTTACCTTACTAACTGTATAGTCCAAACCCACCTTGCCCAAAACCCTAAAGTTGGGATCCGGTCTAGCGTCTAGATAGATCTGGCCACCAAGGGTGGTCGCAAACGTATCAACCGGATCTATTCCGTCCCGCATGGTTCTTCCTGCCTCAACTGAAAAGTTGTACCGCCCCCCTACATCCCAACCATCTTGCACTAAGAGAGCCTCTTCGGGTCTGGCCGCACTGGTATCCTCCTCAATTTCAACAAGCAAATCTCCGCCAAACAGGTCGTCAAAATCAAAATCCATGGCTAAAACTGTACCGCTTGTGCACACAACTAGTAATATAGCTATAAGAATACTAGTTTTCCGCATTTTTCCCCTCCTAGCGATTGACACGTTCAATATACGCTTTAGTGAAGACATGGTCGGGAATCTTGGTTACCGAGATTTCGCTGAGTGAAATCTGGGTCTTCTTGCCCTCTACCAGCTCATCAATGAAAATCATCTGCACTGGAATTAGCACATCCCCAACCTTTGAATATTTCGGGAACAAACCAGAGCGCATCAGCCTCCGGGTTAGACTGTATTCTTCAGTTTTTAGAACCAAGTGAGAGTCCTTAGTTACCCAAATTCTAGCAAAGGGGAAAGGTACAGTATCATCTACTGCTTTAAGGTCAATGATGTACACATCAAAGTTGCCTAACATCCCTTCCACATAGCCTTCTACCTCATAGGACGAGGAGTAAGTGTTTTGCCCGAAATCTGCATTACGGGCATCAGAATCCTGAAAGCTCTCCTTGAGCGAAGTATGGGCAAATTGGCGACTCGAAGGGTCATAAAACCATAGGTTGTCTCCTTCCAAAAGATAACCCTGTCCACGTTCGGTTACAGGTTCTTGAATAAGGAGTAGAAAACGTTCTCCATCATCACGTCTAAACTGACGAACCACTATCTTCTCAATACCCTTATCTGGATCTTCCACAATCATGGTTAGAACAGCAGAGAAGTCGGTGTCATCAAACCTTGACTGTTCATCTAGTTTGTTTAGAATTGCTTCAATGTGGCTGAAATCCTCCGCCTGGGCCGCAATTGCGAAAACTAGCAGAACTAAAGCAGTTGCCATAATCAATCTCGTTTTTTTCATTCATAAACCCCCTATGTGTGCGAACTTAGCGCCTTTATGGGTGACAGGTTCGAAGCGGTTTTAGCAGGCCAGTACGCCGCAAGGAGACTGGTCAAGACAACCAAAACGGTGTTGAGAACCATGTTGCCTACAGAAAGGCGGAAGGTGATGCGACTGTTATTCAAAAAGAACTGGAGCGATGGATCTGTATTCAAGGTCCAGTTGCCAACTACCGCAATGAGCAGACCTGAAACAACTAAACCTGCAATACATCCCAGCAAGCCTAATAGTACTGCTTCCCAGAGAAAAATTCGTTTTACTTGCTTTTTCTGCATGCCAAAAGCACGCATCGTTCCAATTTCTCTGGTCCGCTCGATCATGATCATTCTAAATGTATTGGTGATTCCCACCATGGTTACTAGGAGCAGAATCAAGAATATGACCAGACCTACCCGGTTTAGCACGCCGACCATTAGTTCCACTGGCTCCATGATCTGGTTAATGTTCATCACTTGATAACGGGTACCTTCCCACGGTGTGATCTCTTCACGTGTAGGCATTTGAGTGATTGGTACCCCAGCAACTGACACGGTCAGCTCAGGATCATCAGCCTTCTTCTCTGCTTCTTCTTGCTCCTCTTCTGGACTTCTAAGCCCGGTCCGGAAGGTTCGTGCAAACTCATCCACAAAAGTCAAATCAGTGATAAACATGTTCAACAGTTGGTACTCATGGGGGTCCATCCCGAGAAGGGTGTTTAAGTAAGCTCGAGTAGTATAGGCTGCGGAAAGACCGAATTGTTCCTGGTCTTCAATGAATGCTACCACCTTAACCTCGCCGACATTTTGCTGCCCTGTGAGGGTCTCCAATTTAACAAGGATTGTTTCGCCTACTTCCACGCCTAAACGCTCTGCCAGTGGTTGCGGTAAGATAATTACGTCTTCTTGTGTAGTGATATCCTTCAGCGATCCCTGGGTAACAACTAGACTATTTAGCAGTCTATCTTCTTCCCCGAAGTCTACGCCATACATCAATTGCATGGTCTGCTTAGAGCCAAATATTAAAGACGGAAAGGCTTGGCTGCGCTTGGTAAACGCTTCGATCTGGGAAGCATTTTCTTCCAGGAGGAGATCTAAACGTTCGTCAGGTCTAATCTTGGAAATCATCTGTCCCCGTTCAGTAAATTCACGCCCGGAAATAAACACATGACCACCGAGGGCATGGGAAAAGTTTTCTCGGAGGTTCGCTACCAAACCTCCAGTTAAGGCGTTAATGATAGTAATGACCAGCATTCCAAAGGCTATAGCCCCCGCCAATAGGAAGCTACGCTTTTTCTGCCGAGATATGTTGCGAAACGCAACCTTCAGTGTAAGGAACATCCAATCACCTCGAACTTTCCATGGCCTTGAGAGGCGAAGTCTTCATTACCAGGGCGGTAGGATAGGCACTTGCCACTACCCCAACCACAACAATAACGACAAAAGAGAGGATAACCGCAGATAGGGATAACTCAGGGCGAAGCTCCGGACCACCATAGATGATCTCAAAGAAAACGTTGCTAGCCTTAAGACCCACCTTATTCAGTACAGCAAGGATTGTTGCACCCAGTGCAACTCCAATCGTTCCTGAGATGCCTGAGAGCATCAGAGTCTCAACCACAATCATCCGGCGAACAAAACCCTTTTGGGCACCAATAGCCCGCATTGTTCCGATTTCGCCCATTCGTTCTATCACCGAGATCACCAAAGTGTTCATAATGATAATCACAGCAACAACAGCAATAATTAAGACTACACCATTAAACACACTTTTGATACCATAGGACAACTCAGCTAAAGCCCCTGCCCCTTGTCGCCAATCCCTGGTCTGGGCCGCAATGTTCTGATCCGCGAAAAAACGAGAAAAGTCCACTTGGGCCTGTTTCAGGTACTTTTCATCCTGTAGGCGAACCAATATATATTGCCATGCACCAGTGTCCTCCAGATTGGATTTATCCCGTGTTTCTGTTTCACCTAGGATAGAAAACCAATAATCATCATTTGCCGTTTCTGCTTCGACAGAAATGTCAGCGAAAAGCGAGTCGAAAGAGTCAAAGATACTGGTCTCATCAATAACTCCCAAGAAAGACTGTTCTCCATCTGTTAGCTCAGTATAATCAGTATGACCAACGACCATACCTGCCAAAGCCCTGACATTGGAGATATCCATCAACGAAACCAAATCTAACTGCACATTGGATTGCTTAAAGCGGAAAATCCCGGTAATTTCCACTTCACGGATTCTCATACCAGTATTGGTACTTGCAGAAGTAAATAGAAGCTTATCGCCTGGTCTAAACTTAAAACCAACTTGCTCTTCTAAAAGATCAGCAACTGCCCTGTTTAGGAGAACCCCTTGCTCACCTGGCTTCCAAAACTCCCCTTCTAGCAGTTCCACATTATCAGGAAACATGGCTTGATATTGCTCGGGAATAATGCCAAACAATTGGGATACGCCGATTGTATCTCCCCCCCTGGAAATCATCGCCCCTGCAGAGATCTGAGGGTTGATGGCCTCCACATAGGAAAGCGAGTTCGCAAACTCAACAATCTCATTATAGTCAGGAATTCTGGGCACGGCCTGTTCCATAGCTGTCATATCCTGAAAGCCGAATAAGGTAAGATGTCCACGGCTCTGTCCGGTAATCATGAGATGTCCGGTATAATTTTTGATATAGTAGCGTTCAATTCCTGAAGCGGCAGTATCCATAAAGGAGTTACCCACCACCAAAACCATGATCCCGATGATCATGATTAGTCCAATAATAGTGGTTTTTACTTTATGTTGCCTTACATTCCGCCAAGCTATAGTCCAGAGAATCTTCATGATAAACTCCCCACTTTAGCGGTAGCTTTCGAGTTTTCCACAACCAAGCCATCGAGGAGGCGAATCACATGATCCGCAATGTCCATAATGGTCGCGTCATGCGTGGAAAAAATAAAAGTCGTATTGAGATCTGCGTTCATTTTCTTCATTAACTCAATAATGCTTTGACCTGTCTTAGAGTCCAAGTTAGCTGTTGGTTCATCAGCCAAGATTATCTCAGGTTTGGTGACTAGGGCGCGAGCAATTGCTACCCTTTGCCGTTGACCTCCAGACAGTTCATTCGACTTATGATGCATATGATTGGCTAAACCCACTGCTTCGATCAAAAATTCAATCCATTCCTTGGTTTCTTTCTTATTTCCCCTGTTCTTGCCTACCAGGAGGGGAAACTCGATGTTCTCGTAGACATTTAGTACAGGAATAAGATTAAAGGATTGGAATATAAAGCCCACCGTTTCATGTCTTAGCGTGGTGAGTTGCTTATCTTTTAGTCCTTCAGTGCAGGTTCCGTTAATGCTCACTCTCCCTGCCGTAGGTTGATCAATACAACCAATTAGATTGAGGATCGTAGACTTTCCAGAACCTGATGGTCCAATAATGGAAGCGAAGTCTCCTTTTTCTATAGAAAACGTTACACCCCTCAAGGCGTGAACTTCTGCTTTACCCAGGGTGTAAACCTTTCTCACATTTTCCAGCTCAACGATGGCCATGTGATCCTCTCCTTTTCCTAGCTAATAGTATAAGTATACCCCACACTGTAAATGGATTCAACGATCCTGCCCCATGGAATCACTCATTTACACGGATTCGGCTATGTTGATGCAAGTCGTGTCCGTGAGGGGAAACAAAAACCGGGCATATAGCCCGGTCTCGAGGTTTAACACTTATTTAGTGACGATTATGATGGGGTTTTCCCCCTCCCTCTGTCTCACGACGAACTAATGTCATCGCGCCGTCGTAGACCCGCCTTGCAGTCGCTTCAATACTGAGCCAGGCAGGTAGTTCTAGATGAAAGAGGTGAGTTTTCATTCCTACTACGAAGAAGATAAATCCAGCAATTAACGTTACACCCATGTCCCTAAGTGCGGTCCATTCCCAAAAGTCCACATGACTCAAGATTCCTAAGTCTAACATACCGGCACCTTGGACCGCGGGTCCGATGAGCAAACTAAGGATCCACTGAGGCCTAGTACCAATAATCAGCATGACAATGGAAAGCATTAGCATGGCTAAAGAAAGGAATCCGCCCTCACCTGCGTTTTCACGAACTTCTGTTTTCTGCTTGCCAACAAAAGTCAAACCAATCAGCTTTACGAAAGAGGCGGTTGTCCCGACACCCACTAGTACAAATAAACGTTCCGCCCAAATCATGACACTGCTGCCTGTCGCTGCCGCATCTAAGATCCCGTGATGGAGCAGAGTCTTACTGATATAGCCGTTTAGACCTGGTGTTCCAGTAATTCCAAGGGCAGCAATAAACATCATCACTGCGGTTAGAGGAAACTTTCTCCATAGGCCGCCGAGCTTGTAAAGATCAGACTCTCCCGTACTCAACATGATAATCCCAACCCCGAAAAAGAGGGAGGACTTAAATAATGCGTGGTTCAAAGAGTGGAACACCGCTCCGGCAACCCCGAAAATACCGGCGTCTTTCAAGAAGAGACCAGCACCTATACCCAAGATAATATAACCCATTTGACTAACACTATGGTAGGCCAATAGTCTCTTTGCATTCCCCTGCAAAAGGGCTAAACACACACCCACCAGCATGGTAATAATGCCAAGAATCACTAGGAGCGTTCCACCCCAGCTGGCCAGACCAGTCTGTCCCCAGTTTATGAGCTGTCCGGTTCGGATCAGACCATAAGCGCCAGTTTTCAAGAGAATTCCCGACAAAAGGGCACTACTGGGAGTTGGAGCCACAGGATGTGCCTTCGGCAGCCAGATATGCAAAGGAAACATTCCAGCCTTGATCCCAAAACCGATTATTAAGCAGAAAACTGCCAGACCTACAAGTAACGGACTAGTCGGAGCTAATGCTGCCACACCAACCCTTAAATCCACACCTGCAAAGTAAAGTAAAACAATAGCTACAACGAGGGCGACACCAGCTGCAACACCTAGGTTGTGGTACAAAGAGCCAGCTTCCTTCGCCTCTTCAGTTCCATAAAACGTAACCCAGACACCGGAGGCCAGAGCCATAATTTCAAAGAAGACTAACAATACGATGAAATTACCTGCAAGAAATATACCTTGAGTGGCTGCTAGAGTAATCAAATAATATACATAAAAGACTTGCGTTTTCTCCTCGCTTTGCATATAGGTGTGCATATAAATTCCTGCAGCCAACCAAACAAAGGAACAGAACAAGCTAAACAATGCTGCTAACGGGTCTAACCGTAGCGTTGCATCGAAAATGCCGAGTGAACCTATGCCCCAAGTCAGCACGCTACCATCACGAATAAGCAAGAGATTACAGATGCTGGCCAGAAGACCGATAGAACTAACCGTTATGGCAACTGTAGATTGCTGCCTGTGGTCAGTGCCTTTGTTTAGCCAAAGCGCACCTAATAGGGGAATGACAATAAGAACTAAGCTGTAGTACATTAAGATCCATCCTCCACCGAACGAAATCGTTCAATCATGATTGCAGCCAGACAGGCATAAATATAGGGTTATATCCTGATATTGTTACGTCTATCACTATATCCTTTTGTGAAACAACAAGCAAAAAGTCCTTCTTACGAGTTCCAGTCATTTTGGTTCGTTTTCCTCCCTTTACCGACAGTTATCGGTACCGCTCGTCGTTTATCGCCTTCTAGAAACATCGGGTAGCACCTACTTTGCCACAAGGGAAACACCCTACCTAAACAGAAGTTAACAGCAAAAGATCCTTATCAAGGAGGAATCTATATGTGCGACACCATGGTAGCCCTTGGTAATTCCACCAAGGATGGAAAGGTGATCTTTGCCAAAAACAGCGATCGTCAGCCCAATGAACCCCATCTCATGATTCGCATACCACGCCAAAAGTATCCAGAAGGAGCTAAGGTTAAGTGTACCTATATCACCATTGATCAAGTTCGCGAAACCTTTGATGTGCTCCTACTAAAACCATCTTGGATGTGGGGAGCTGAGATGGGCGCCAACGAATTTGGCCTCAATATTGGGAACGAAGCGGTGTTTACCAAGGTAAAGCAGGGCCCCCCTAGCCTCTTGGGCATGGACATGGTGCGCCTAGCCCTAGAACGCTGTCAGACCAGTGCAGAAGCGTTGGATCTGATTATTGAACTTTTGGAAAAATACGGTCAAGGAGGCAACTGTGGATATGAGAAGACGTTTGTCTATCACAACTCTTTTTTGATCGCTGACCGTAATTCTGCCTGGGTGTTAGAAACTGCCGGCCCATATTGGGCTGCCGAAAGAGTAAGAGATGTGCGAGCAATCTCTAACCGTTTGAGTATCGGTAAGGATTTTGATAAAGCCCACCCCAAACTAATCGACTATGCCGTTTCAAAAAGGTGGTGCAAATCAGAGAATGATTTCCACTTTGCCAAGTGTTACTCCAACCCCCTGATCACAAGATTCAGCGGCTCCGAGAGCCGTGGACGCGCCTGCTCAAGTCGTCTGCAACAAGAAAAAGGCCAAATCACTGTGGAAACCATGATGGAAATTCTCCGTTCCCATGAAGCCAAGTATGGCCAACATAGACCCTTTGATCGTCCTGCACTAGGTAGCGTATGCATGCATGGGGGTGGCCTGGTTGGTGATCATACCACAGGTAGTTACGTGGCCTCTTTGAGTGATGAATTAGATACCTATTGGCTAACGGGCAGTTCTACCCCTTGTATCTCCATTTTCAAGCCCTACTGGATGACCAATAATGATACCATCTTCACCGTAGAGCAGGAACAAGAAGCCTTGGATTTCTGGTTACTCCGTGAAGAACTTCACCGCCTCGTTTTGCAAAACAAGGTTTTTAAGCTCGGTGCTTACCTACAAAAAGCGAACGAGTTAGAACAACAGGCATTAACCCAGGTCTCGGCTTTGGAGTTATCTGACGTAGATTCAAACCAGCTCAATAAGATCATGACTCAGTTCTGGGCGGAAGAACAAAAGCTAGTTCATACGACTGTTGCCCGGAACAGAATTAACGCAGGCCAATTTAAGGGAAGCCTGAGATTTAGGCGTTATTGGCAAAAGCAAACCGAAAAGTTGGGCTTCAAATCTTCCTAAAATGGCCCTTGACAAACGCGGGAAAGAGAATTATCCTAAGGGCAATAGAGTAAACGACAATGATTAGGAAAAGTAACCTCTATTAACCTGACAGAGAAGGGAGTCCAGAAAGCTAATCTAGCTACTGGTGCTGAAAACTCCCCCAGGGGCGTTTTGGTGAAAACCACCTAGGAGTCGCCCGCTGAACTTGTAGTAAGCGAGGCCGGGGCACCGTTATCTGCGCAATAAGTGGATCGCTAGGCGATCAATTTGGGTGGAACCGCGACAACCTCGTCCCATTGTGGATGGAGGTTTTTTTATTACCCAAAAACAAAGAAAGGAGCGAACTGTAAATGGACGAAAACATCGGTATGATCAATCAAGAGGAGGTTTTACGCCATACTACTGCCCACATAATGGCGCAGGCAGTTCTTAGATTATGGCCTGGAACCAAAATAGCCATTGGACCAGTGATCAAGAACGGATTCTATTATGACTTTGATTTAGAGCATCGGTTCACTCCGGAGGATTTGGAGAAAATCGAGGCCGAAATGGAAAAGATTATTGCGGAGGATCTCCCCATTGTGCGGGAAGAAATAACGAATCAAGACGCAGTAGAACTATTTAAGGCCCAAAACCAAGATTATAAACTGGAGCTTTTGGAGGGTCTTGACGAAGGCGTGAGCATCTATCGTCAAGGGGACTTTGTAGACTTATGTCGGGGTCCTCATCTGGAACGCACCTCGAAAGTAAAGCATTTTAAGCTCCAGAGTATTGCAGGTGCTTATTGGCGCGGAGATTCCAATCGGCCTATGCTACAAAGGATCTATGGAACCGCCTTCTTAAATAAAAAAGACCTGAAGACCCATTTGGCAATGTTGGAAGAAGCTGCCAAGCGTGATCATAGACGTCTAGGACGCGACCTTGACTTGTTCAGTATCCAAGATGAGGGACCTGGTTTCCCCTTCTTCCATCCAAAAGGTATGGTCCTACGCAATGAGTTGGAGCAATATTGGCGTGAAGAGCATCGCAAGCGGGGCTATGTGGAAATCAAAACCCCCATTATGCTACATGAGGATCTCTGGCATAGATCTGGTCACTGGGATAATTACAAAGACAATATGTACTTCTCCAGCATTGATGAGCAGACTTTTGCCATAAAGCCTATGAACTGCCCTGGGGCTATGTTGCTTTACAAACGCAAACTCCACTCGTACCGCGATCTGCCAATTCGCATGGCAGAAATGGGTCTAGTGCATCGGCATGAACTCTCTGGTACTCTCCATGGTCTCATGCGGGTTAGGGCGTTTACTCAAGATGATGCCCATATCTTCATGCTACCCTCCCAAATCCAGGAGGAAATCGAAGCGGTAATTGATTTTGTAGATGATGTCTATAAGGTATTCGGCTTCAAGTATCATGTGGAGCTATCCACCAAGCCAGATAATGCCATCGGCGATGATGCGATGTGGGATCAAGCAATTGATGCACTTCGGGCATCGCTAGAAGCAAAAGAACTGGACTACGTGGTTAATGAGGGCGACGGAGCTTTTTATGGACCAAAGATTGACTTCCATTTAGAAGACAGTCTCGGACGGACTTGGCAGTGTGCAACAATCCAGCTAGACTTCGCTATGCCTGAACGTTTTGACCTAACCTATATTGACGAGAACAACGAAAGAAAACGTCCAGTTATCATCCATCGGGTACTCTATGGTGCTCTGGAGCGCTTTATGGCCATCCTAACAGAACACACTGCAGGAGCTTTCCCAACTTGGCTAGCTCCCGTACAGGCTCAGGTTATTCCGGTTGGTGATGATTATCTAGAGTATGCCAATGAGGTCGCAGAGACCTTGTTTGCAGAGGGCGTGAGAGTTGAGGTAGATCGCCGAGATGAGAAGCTTGGCAAGAAGATTCGCGAAGCGCAATTACAACAGATTCCGTATATGCTCATTGTGGGGCAAAAGGAAAAGGAAGCAAACCAAGTTTCAGTACGACATCGGCGGCAGGGCGATCTAGGCTCTTTGGATGTGCAAGACTTTTTGAACAAGATTACAGCTGAAATCGCAGAAAAGACAAACAACTAAAAATTAAGTCGATAGGCCATTAGGTCTATCGACTTTTTTCGAAGGTTAGTTAGCGAGTTACTGAGTATTGTTGCTGCCCTTCCAGTACAACAAACGCACTGCACAGCATATTTTCAAGGTTGTGCGGCATGAGCCGATCCACTGCCCGCTCCAACATACTCAATTGCTCGTCAGTAAAACCCGTGAAAAACTTGAGGTCTCCGATTGGAATTAGACGCCTTAGAGATTCAGGAACCCTCTTAACGTCGCCTTCTTGGAAGTTCTCGTAGAACTGTTTCCACAATTCGAGACTCAAATCCAAAAAATGCGCCACTTGATCATGGGTGGCATAGCCTTTTTCCACACAATCAACAGCGATTTTTATCCTCAGGTGAAGCTGTTCTTCACAAGCCTTTCCCAAAAAATCTAACGATGACTGTACGAATAAAGGATCCAATCTTTTGATATGCCTAACCTCCTCAACCCCCCCGGTTGTTAATTCTATTCGAGGAAAGTTCGAGAAGTCCTGCAATTTTTGGAGTTACATAAAATTAAAACACATATGGCTGACTTTTCAGTATCTACAACGAAATCAGCGCTTGGGGTCAGCAGGTACCCGCAAAACAGTGCCCACTGCGATGTTACTGGGGTTCTTAATATTGTTTTCTTCAACGATTATGCGAAACAAACTCGGATCACCCCATAGGTCTTGGGCGATGGACCACAAAGTGTCCCCCTTCTTCACTGTATAGTCTAAGTACCGTGGTACTGTAGGTGGGGGAGCAATGGTTGTCTGCGCTGGAACAGCAGGTTCGGGCTGCTGTGTCTCCACCCGTTGGATTACAACCATTGGTTGGGATACATGTTCAGGCTCAGCTACAGAAGATTCTTCAGGTTCTGTCACAACTTCCTCCACCGCGGTGGGTTCTAAGAACATTTGGCGAACAATGGAGTAACCAAAAGTACCGCCCGCAATGAGCACAAAGATCACCAAAACCGCAAGTACCACCTTGAGCCACGGTGTGGAGCGATCGGCAGAAACAATACCAACCTCGTTTTCCGCCATATCCCGTAAAACATAATATCCATCAATGGTGTTCCATTCATCACCAACCAAGTGATAGACTGCTCGTTCGTGACCCTGATTATCCATAATATAGGCTACTTGCCAGGGCTCAGGGAAAAAGCGCTCATGCTGCTCTTTATCAAAAGGTGATAAAAATACCCCAAAACCGGGGTGTGTATGGGCCCATCCCACAATCTCTTCACCCTGACCTCCGGCACCTAAAGCCCGTTTGACACTGTTATAGTGATCTTGGTTAATCACCAGGCGAGACGCATCACCTTTCTGAGGTATAGGGACAAAACGCTCCACAATGATCTCATACTGTTCCGCAGTTTTCAGATCTTTTTTGCGACCAATTAAAAATCCACCCTGTTCACCAGTAGTATGCCGGTGAGAGAACTGGTCTAGTGCCAACATTACTTCCTCACGAAAAACCAGGCGCGGGAAAGGACCTGCCTTACCAACTAAAAATCTCCTGGTGGAAAAAGTTATGCGTTCTTTCACCATGGCACTCTCCCCTAAAAGATGCTAAACTCCAAAACCTCGGATAAACGCTTTAACATGCTAATGCCAACCACACTATTTCCTTTTCGATCTAGCGCTGGGCCAAAGGTAGCAACACCGTACCTGCCAGGTACCACACCTAAAATCCCGCCAGCAACTCCACTCTTGGCCGGAATCCCCACCTGAATGGCAAACTCACCTGAGCCATTGTACATCCCGCAAGTTACCATAAAGGTCGAAACCAAACGTACTGCCTGGGCGGAAACCAAGGGATTACCTGCCGCATTAATACCTTTCGTAGCCAAAAACATTCCTATGCGGGCTAGGTCCGCACAATTCACTAAAATAGAACATTGACGGAAATAGAGATCTAGAACTTCCTCAACATTCCCTTCTAGGCAATTAATGTCTTTCAGGAAATAAGCTAGGGCACGGTTACGATGCCCGGTTTCTTTTTCGGATTGATATACTGACTCATCGATGTCTATGGGACGGTCGAGGATCTTTTCCAGCAGATCGGTAATTAAAGCAAATCTCTCTTCCACAGAGTCGCCTGGAATGAGTGAGCAAACAGCGATTGCCCCTGCATTAATCATGGGATTCAGAGGTTTTTGCTCCGATGTCTCCAGTTTGACTATACTGTTAAAGGAGTCTCCAGTCGGCTCTGATCCAACCTTAGCAAACACTGCCTCAGCGCCACGTTGCTCCAAGGCGACCAAGAGGCTGATCACCTTTGAAATACTCTGAAGCGTAAAACGCACTTGAGTATCCCCGGCTTCGTATAGACCTGTAGTTGTTTGGAGAGCAATCCCTGCATGCTTGGGGTTTCCCTTCTTTAGTTCTGGAATATAACTGGGCAACTGCCCCCGTTCTGTATGTTTCTTATTCTCCTGGAGAGTTTCTTCCAGGAGTGTAGTAAAGTCAAATCCTACATTCACGGCCTTTTTTCCTCCCTTAGTGCAATACTCCAGCTAGAAGTAGTAAGAAAGACCCTAACAAGGGTCTGTGGTAGCTGCAACAGCGGAAACCGCACAGCTCCAGAGGCAAATTGTATCCTTTCCTGCATCCTTTGCTGCATACATAGCCTGATCCGCAAAAAGAAGTAATTGATGTTTGTCTTTGGTATCTTCTGGCAGAGAAGCTACTCCTATGGAAACCGTGATTGGTTCGTCTAATGCGGCATCCCGTAAAGATCGCAAATGACCCATAATTCGTTCGGCAACTCTGGAGGCACCTGCACTACTCATCCCCTGAAGAAGCACTACGAACTCATCGCCCCCATAACGAATAACTTTGTCTTCGGCCCTAACATTCTGATTGATTGTTTCCACGAACAGTTTCAGAACTTTATCGCCTGCGGCGTGTCCATAGTTATTGTTAAAGACTGCAAAATCGTCGATGTCACAGAACAAGACTGAAACAGGCTCTTCGTCTAAAGTTTCACTAAGCCATTTATTCAAGAATCGGAAGTTGAGGGCATCAGTCATTTCATCGATAACCAGCTCTTCCTCCAACTCTTTCCTGCGGGCCCTTTCGCTACTAACCTCCACTGCTGCCTTTAATAGTTCAGTCAGCATTACTAAAAGAGCGCCAAAACCTACAATACCCCATAATCCATAGCTCATAACAAAGAGCGTAAAAATTACTCCGATAAAACCACTGCTAAAACTACTATAAAGGCTGCGTCCAGCTAACAAACGCAACTGAGGCCACCAGCTAACGCCCCTCCAAAGAGCGACCACGAGAGACACAAGCGCAACATTAGTGAAAATGTAACCAAGGGTACCTGCCAGCATGGCTACTACCATTCCCAGCCCATTCCCACCTATTGTCCCGTTTAAATAGCCATGGACCTGGGACCCCACGAATGCGCATATGGCTAACTGAGATACGTTAAACAATGTACGGCGCCATTCTTTTTTGTTGAACACTCCATCGGCCAAGCCGGCCAAGCCATTAATAATCATGGCTGGTGTTGTACCGCAAAGATAGATAACGGGGAATACAGCAGCGGTAGCCAACGAGTAATCCATACGTTCACTAATACGCACAACAATTGTTTGCAGATAAACCAGTAATAGAGCAAGGGTGACTAAGATCGCCCAATTCTCTAACGCCAGCCCACTATAGAAAATAATACCTAAACCCGCAGCCAAAATGGTAACGATGTAAATGGTCAAGTAGTATAGTTGCTCCGTTCTGCGCGACTCCATACTAGCACCCCCCAAGTACCCAAACCAAACTAGTAATAGTTATTTCTTGATGAAATGTTAATATCCTGCTTTTATGGTTTGTATCGTGAAAAAACTACCCATCCTTACAGACTATTCTCAAGATAAAGATAAAGGTCCAAAAGTGCTTGGAATAGTGCACTTAAGGACCTTTGTAATTGGTTTCTTACTTAGTTAACCGGCCAGTTCACGGATGACGCTGAGGATTTGCTCGCGCCCTTCCTTCGTTTCCGAAGAGAACAACAGAGGTTCTACGTGCAGCGTATCACGGATTACCTTTACATGCTTTTGATACTGACCCCGACTGATTTTATCCGCCTTCGTTGCCACGAGCACATAGGGCATGTCCATCTCCCTTAGCCACTCCGTCATCAACTGGTCGTCCCGGGTCGGTTTATGCCTAATGTCCACTAGATGCAACACACCCGCTAAGTTGGGACGGCCAGTAAGATAGTTCTCGATCATCGGTCTCCATTGCATCCGAACCGCATCGGGGACCTTGGCGTACCCATAACCTGGCAAATCTACCAGGCAAAGATGATCTACCCGGTAGAAATTGATCAGCTGGGTACGACCAGGCTGATTCGAAGTACGAGCAAATTTCTTACGATTAACCAGGGCATTGATCAAAGATGACTTGCCCACATTCGATCTGCCCACCAAGGCAATCTCTTTCAGATCATGACTAGGATAACCTCGTATGTTCGCTGCACTGGTTAGGAACTCAGCATCGTGCACATTCAGGCTCATACCTCTTGTTCCCCCATCCAAGATCCATCATTCAACTGTGATACCGTTTCTGGCACCATGAAAGCCGGAGGATTCTCTGGAGGTACTGGCTCTGGATAAAGGGCATGGGCCAATACCTCATCCATGTGCTCAACTAGGGAAATCTCAAGCTTGCTCAAAACACTGGCCGGGATTTCTTCCAAGTCTTTCTCATTTTCAGCAGGCAGAAGCACATGAGTTATGCCTGCCCGATGAGCTGCCAACAGTTTTTCTTTAACGCCCCCAATAGCCAGCACTCTACCCCGTAACGTAACTTCGCCAGTCATGGATATTTCGTGGCGAACGGGACGGTTGGTTAGGGCACTAGCTAGAGCTGTGGCGATAGTGATACCCGCAGAAGGACCATCTTTTGGAATTGCTCCTTCGGGAACATGGATGTGAAGATCACAGGTTTCGTGGAACTTGGGATCAATGCCGAGCTCAGCAGCTCTAGATCTGAGATAGCTAAGGGCTGCCTGGGCTGACTCGCGCATAACTTCACCGAGTTTTCCGGTGAGAGTGAGTCTTCCTTTACCTTCAACAACAGTCACTTCAATGTGAAGGATCTCTCCACCTACCTGGGTAAAAGCCAAACCGGTTGCGACACCGATCCTATCTTCCTGATTAGCCAGGGTGTGGCTGTACCTTCTAATACCCAAGTATTTGTGCAAGTTGCTCACTGTGATTCGGGCACTGGTTGTTTGTCCCTTAACAATCTCAGTTGCAACCTTCCGACAAATTGTGCCTAATCGGCGTTCAAGAGTTCGTACTCCGGCCTCTTTTGTGTACTCATTAATCACTTTGTAGATAGTATTGTCCGAGATTTGAATTTGATCTGGCTGCAGACCATTCGCTTCGAGCTGTTTAGGCCAGAGATGTCGCTTAGCAATTTCAAACTTCTCGAACTCGGTATATCCAGGAATACTAATCACTTCCATCCTATCACGCAATGCGGGAGGAATGGAGTGCAAGACATTGGCAGTAGTAATAAAGAATACTTCCGATAAATCGAAGGGAACTTCTAAATAATGATCGCCGAACTTACTGTTCTGCTCAGGATCTAGCACCTCCAGAAGTGCCGAAGCAGGATCACCACGAAAATCCGAAGCAAGTTTATCTATCTCATCTAAGACAATTACTGGGTTTAGGCTCCCAACCGTCTTTAGGGTTTGGATGATTTTGCCTGGCATAGATCCGATATAGGTGCGGCGATGCCCCCGAATTTCTGCTTCGTCACGTACACCACCTAGAGAAAGACGAGCAAAATTGCGATTCAACGCATTACCCACAGATTGTGCCAAAGAGGTCTTACCAACTCCTGGAGGACCTACTAAGCATAAAATAGGACCCTTAGAGTTTTTCGTCAGTTGCCGAACTGCCAAGAACTCCAAAATCCGCTCTTTCACCTGATCCAAACCGTAGTGATCCCGGTTTAGAAGCTCTTCGGCCACGTTCAAATCTAAGCGATCCTTGGTTCGTTTGGACCAAGGTAAGGCTAACATCCAATCGATGTAATTACGGACGACCGTGGCTTCAGCTGCCATGGGAGCCATCCGTTCTAGCCTATGGATCTCGTGCAATACCTTAGCTTTGGCCTCCTTGGGTAACTTAGCCCTATTGAGCTTGTCCTTGAGTTCCTCGACTTCAGTGTTTCCTTTTTCATCCCGTTCGCCCAGTTCCATCTGAATTGCTTTAATTTGCTCTCTCAGATAGTACTCTCTCTGGGCTTTTTCCATTTGCTTGCGCACCCGCTGTTGGATAGCTTTTTCCAAGCCTAGAATCTCACCTTCACGGTAAAGAAGCCCTAAGATAGACTCTAAACGTTTGTCGACTGGGAATATCTCCAAGAGCGTCTGTTTTTCCTTAAAGGAAACATTCAATTGACTGGCAATTGTATCTGCAAAACGATGCGGGTCATCAATATTGCCAACCGACATTAAGACTTCTGCGGGAATTTTCTTGCCAAGCCTTACATATTTTTCAAACTCCTCTGCGACTATTCGCAGTAGCGCTTCGAGTTCAAAAGTATCCATCTCTCCTGTAGTTTCGGGGACTGTGGTTACAAATGCCTCATAGTAACCGTTAGCATCATCAATGTGATCTAAGGTGACCCTTGACAGGCCCTCCACTAGAATACGCACCTGACCTTCTGGTACTTTAAGCAATTGCTTAATCTCGCACAAGGTACCAACACTATAAATATCTTCAGGCTGGGGCTCTTCCGTAGCCACTTGATGCTGTGTCGCCAAAACAATACGCCCGTCCCTGAGCATGGTTTGCTCAATGGCCTCGATGGAGCGGGGTCTACCCACTTCCAAAGGAGTCACCATGTAGGGAAATACTAGCGTCCCACGGAGAGGTAGCAACGGATATACTTCAGAGGAAACTTTCCGTACCATTTCTACACCCCCACTTGGTTTCTACATTCATTGTATCATAGTTTGGAAAATCAGGGAATTATTCCAGAAGAGATTTTAGGAGAGGCTCCTAATAACGTACTGTGATGGCGAGCAGTAATAGGCACAGGAACTTGTTCCGTCACCTGTAGCAGCGCATTTTCCATCACATCAGAGATCGTCCTAACCGGTATAACTTCGATACCCTCAAGGGTTTGAAAAATCTCTTGCCAGTTTTCTTCCGGGACCAGTACCTTAGTTATACCAGCTTCGGCAGCAGCCCTAACTTTGGGAACGATCCCCCCTACCCCCTTTACCAAACCATGAATGGTCACCTCTCCGGTCATAGCCACATGGTTCGCTACAGGACGATTGGTTAAAGCTGAAGCTACAGCGGTAACCATACTTATGCCAGCTGAAGGTCCATCCACAGGGATGCCTCCGGGAAAGTTGATGTGGATATCGTAATCTTGAGGTCTCAGGCCAAGCGATGTCTTTAAAACAGTTAACACATTGTCTACTGAACTACGCGCTTGCGAGCGACGTCTCATGGTGCGTCCCTGACGACCAAACTCTTCTTCTTCCATCACGCCAGTAACCTTCAGTTGTCCCTGATTTGGATCCACCAACATGGCCGTTGCTTCTACCTCAATAACGGTACCCATGTTTGCTCCATACATGGCCAGACCATTCACTACCCCTACCGTTGGTTCTTTACGGATTTGACTCTGGGGTCGAGGAGTATACTGTCCGCAGTTGAGGACCCATTCAATATCCGCCTTAGAAATGCTTTTACGCCCCTCGCTAAGGACTACCCCAGCTGCGATCTGTACAATATTTACCGCATCACGGCCGTTAGAAGCGAACCTCTTGATCTCTTCCAAAGCATCGGCTTCCATAGGAAAATCGATTTTTCTAGCAGCATTAGCCGCAATCGTACCGATCTCCTCAGGATTTAGGTTCCTAAAGTAAATCTCTAAACAGCGCGAGCGTAAAGCCGGTGGAAGTTCAGAAGCTAAGCGCGTTGTTGCTCCCACTAGTCGAAAATCTGCTGGCAGTCCGTTTTGAAAAATCTCATGGATGTGGGCGGGAATGTTGTGATCTTCCGAGGAATAGTAGGCACTATCTAGGAACACCTTTCGATCCTCCAAAACCTTCAATAGCTTATTCAGTTGAATAGGATGCAACTCACCGATTTCATCAATAAACAAAACTCCTCCATGGGCTTTGGTAACAGCCCCCGGCTTGGGTTGGGGAATACCGGCAACACCCAAAGGACCTGCTCCCTGATAGATCGGATCATGGACTGATCCCAAAAGCGGATCTGCGATTCCTCGTTCATCAAAACGGGCAGTTGTAGCATCCACCTCCACAAAGGCAGCGTCTCGCCTGAAGGGAGAGAGGGGATTTGCTTTCGCTTCCTCTAATACCACTCTAGCTGCCGCGGTTTTTCCTACTCCTGGCGGGCCGTAAATGATCACGTGTTGAGGATTAGCCCCGCATAAGGCAGCCCTTAAAGCCCTGAGTCCATCATCCTGTCCAACGATTTCCTTAAAGTCGCGGGGACGTGTCACCTCTGACAATGGTTCCGTAAGGGCAATTTCTTTGAGCCGACGCAACTTATCCATCTCTTTTCTCGATTCCCTGTCAACAGCAGTCTTCGTTCCCTGCTGTTGACGTAGGAGGTTCCAGAAATAGAGGCCGATGACAATGGCAAAGAACAGGTTGATTAACCCGAGAATTTCCACTAAACACCACTCCTCTCCGAGGCTTACATTTGCTAGTATGCCCCGGAGATCAAAAAAGGATAAGCCAGAATGATTCTGGCTTATCCCTTGAATTTCATCAAAGGTGCTATGCACTTTCTTCTTTACCCTTGCCCTTAGACTTACCTCGCACAATCAGTGGTTGGTCCTGTTTTTCTACAGCAGCTTGGGTAATGACACATCTGGAAACATCTTCTTCAGAGGGAACACTGTACATGATATCTAGCATCAAGCTCTCAACCACAGTACGCAGACCCCTTGCCCCAGTTTTCTGCTCCAATGCTTTTGCGGCAATCAACCGTAACGCTTCAGGCTCGAATTCTAATGTCACGCCATCCATTTGCAGAAGTTTTTGGAACTGCTTTACTAAGGCATTTTTCGGTTCGGTTAGGATTTGAACCAGAGCCTCTTCATCCAAGGCATCTAAGGTACAAACTACCGGGACCCGACCGATGAACTCGGGAATCAACCCATAACGCAACAAGTCTTCAGGCATCGTTTGGCGCAAAATATCACCGATTTTCTTTTCCTCGCGAGTCAATACTTCAGCGCCAAAACCAATAGTTTTCTGACCAATTCTGCGTTCAATAATCTTCTCTAGTCCATCAAAGGCTCCACCACAGATGAACAAAATGTTCGTTGTATCAATCTGAATGAACTCTTGATGAGGATGCTTGCGTCCACCTTGGGGCGGAACACTGGCCACTGTCCCCTCAAGAATCTTTAATAGCGCTTGTTGCACACCTTCTCCAGATACATCACGGGTGATGGACGGATTCTCGGACTTGCGGGCAATTTTGTCAATTTCATCTACGTAAATGATACCCTTTTCAGCACGTTCCACATCATAATCTGCAGCTTGGATAAGTTTCAGGAGAATATTCTCCACGTCTTCTCCAACATAACCAGCTTCAGTTAGGCTGGTCGCATCTGCAATGGCAAAAGGTACATTCAAAATCCTAGCCAATGTTTGGGCTAAAAAGGTTTTACCACTTCCGGTAGGTCCAAGCATCAAGATATTGCTTTTTTGTAGCTCAACATCGTCACTTTTGACATTACTGTTTATTCGCTTGTAATGATTGTAGACTGCCACAGAAAGTGCTTTTTTCGCGTCCTCTTGACCAATAACATACTCATCTAATGCTGCTCGAATCTCTTTTGGTTTCGGAACGCTATCTAACTCCATACCTTGGTCATCGGTGAACTCTTCTTCGATGATCTCGTTACAGAGCTCTATACATTCATCACAAATATAGACCCCTGGCCCGGCGATGAGCTTTTTAACCTGTTCTTGCATTTTCCCGCAAAAAGAACACTTCAATTGTCCTTTTTCATCGCCAAATTTGAACATCCAATCACCTCACTAACTTACTACTATTGGTCGCCTTTTGGCAGTTGCTTTTGAGTTAGAACGCCATCAATCAGGCCATACTCAACCGCACTCTTAGCTGACATGTAGTAATCTCTATCCGTATCTTGCTCAATTCTCTCTAACGGCTGACCAGTATGATGCTGAAGAATCTCATTGAGCTTGGTCTTCAGCAAGAGGATCTCTTTAGCCTGGATCTCGATCTGGCTAGCTTGACCTTGAGCCCCTCCGAGGGGTTGGTGAATCATGATACGAGAATTGGGAAGGGCAAAACGTTTACCCTTAGTTCCTGCACTAAGTAGGAGGGCACCCATGCTGGCTGCCATACCCACACAAATGGTAGAAACGTCGGCCTTGATATACTGAATGGTATCGTAAATGGCCAATCCTGAATAGATTACCCCACCTGGGCTATTGATATACAGGTGGATGTCCTTATCCGGATCCTCAGATTCTAAGAACAAAAGCTGGGCAATGATTAGGTTAGCCACATGATCATCAATGGGCCCCCCAACGAAAATGATCCGATCCTTTAAGAGCCGGGAGTAAATGTCAAAAGCCCGCTCTCCTCGATTTGTCTGCTCAACAACCATTGGGATCAAAGCACTCAATACTCTCCCCGCCTTTCTCTCTAATGTTTTAGAGCTTATTCTTCATCCGCGGTTTCTTCGTCTACCTTATCTTCTTTAGCTCCTGTTTCAGTTGGCTCCACGTCTGTGATTTGGGCATGATCGACGATAAACTGCATTGCCTTCTTGCGAGCCAGCGATAATTCAATTCCGCGTCTTTGACTATTCCAGTATTCCCGCATATTTTCTTCTAATTCAGGAGTGAGCTCACCAGAGGCGTCTAAATACTCCTGAATTTGATCATTCACTTCTTCTTCACTTACTACAATACCTTCTTCTTCCTTAATCGCTTCCAAGATTAAGTCGTGAATAATCTGGGTCTTTGCTGCAGGCTCAAATTGTTCTAAGAGCTCTTCTCTGCTCTGTCCAGTCATCTGTAGATACATTTCTTCATTGATACCTTGCCCCATGAATCTCTGGAAAAAGTATTGGAGTTGATGCTCTGCCTGGTGTTTAATCATAGACTCAGGAATTTCTACCTGGCTATCCTCGGCAATAAGCTCTAATAGTCTATTCTCCATTTGGTCGTTGGTTCTGCGGGTAGCCTCGTCCTCTAAATTTTTGCGAATTTCGGCCCGCAACTCTTCCAACGTTTCATGTTCGCTGATGTCCTTGGCGAACTCATCATCCAGTTCAGGCAGAACTCTCTCTTTTAGTTCTTTAATGGTTACCTTAAAGGTAGCATCTTTGCCTGCTAGTTCTTCAGCATGGTATTCCTCTGGGAAGGTTACCTCAATTTCTTTAGTTTCTCCAACTTCGAGGCCGACCATTTGCTCCTCAAAACCGGGGATAAACTGACCTGAACCGATTTCTAGGGTATGGTTTTCAGCGGCCCCTCCACTAAAGGGCTTACCATCTACGTAGCCAATAAAATCAAAGACGCAAAAATCCCCATTCTGGACTACGGTGCGTTCTGCTACCACCAGCTGGGAGTTGCGTTCTTGTTGTTGCTTAAGTACTCTTTCGACATCCTCGTCGTCGATTTTAACTATTTCCCGCTCCACCTGCAAATTTTTGTAATTACCAAGTTTGAGTTCGGGATACACATCTACAGTAAAAGTAAATGTAGCACCTTCGCCCCGAGCAATCTGCTCAATATCAGCTTCAGGTTGATCCACAGGTTCAATTTGAGTCTCGTCCACCGCTTTTTTATAGGCACGAGGTAAGAGAATTTCTACAGCATCCTCTAAGAAAACGTCAGGACCATAGTTTAGTTCAATAATTCTACGCGGGGCTTTCCCTTTTCTAAAACCAGGAATGTTGATCTTCTTCACATTTTTGCGATAAGCTTCTTCCATGGCGTGCTCTAAAGCATCTGCGTCTATATCAACAGTAAGTTTGACTCGACTATTATCCAACTTTTCGAGTTTTGCAGTCATATTTTTAGTCTCCTTTCGGTCTTCCGTTGCCGTAACGTAAAAAAAGTACACCTTAGAGTGTAACTTGCTATGTATATAAAAATGGTGCAGGCGGAGAGAGTCGAACTCTCACGGGGGTTGCCCACTAGATCCTAAGTCTAGCGCGTCTGCCAATTCCGCCACGCCTGCACATCATTATAGAAAGATGGTGAGCCATCCGCGACTCGAACGCGGGACACCCGGATT
>JAAZLQ010000309.1 GCA_012799255.1 Bacillota bacterium | reverse complement strand
GCTTGGTTCAAGGTAATTAGATAGACTGGACTTCTCTTCCGTGAAGGTGGCCTTCTCACACCGTTTTAGTGGCCTTATTTCTCCGTGACAGTGGTCTTTTCAGATCGTAATATACAGAGAAGAGACGCAGAGTACCGAAGAAGAGTCATTGTCTCGTTTTTTGAGTATGGCAAACTGAAGTCTATTCCGACCCAGAGGAAGAAAAAACGCATCGCCCTGGAAGAAATAGTAAAGGCGCTTGCATGGGATCGAATATACACCGAAAAGGAAGTAAACATTATTATCGCCGATTTTCACGAGGATTTCTGCACCATAAGGAGAGATTTGATCTCGGAGAAATTGATGGGCAGAGAGGATAACCGATACTGGCGTCTCAAAATTTAACCCCTGTTTGGGTGACGATGAACCACCACTTACTGCAAAAAGTGGTGGTTCTTTTTTTTATGATTGGTTCGAACAGGAGGAAACAATTGGAAGAAAGTCTAATTCTCATAGACAGAGGGTCCTCCAAAGAATGGACCCCTAATGGTCGAGTCACTGGGACACGCCTGAAACGGGGGATTAATGTGGATAATATTGTAGGCGGTATATTATTGGCCTTAGCAGGTTTTTCTCTAGGGTTTCTAACCCACAGGAAAAGTGGTTTATTTTGGAATTTCGTGAATACAAGACTGCTTCGAAAATACTTAGGAGACGATGGGACAACGACAATCTTGTATATCGTTAGCCTTGTACTGATCGCTGTTGGTACAATCGTAGCAATAGGTTTAATTAACTGATGGGATTGGTTTCTAGGTTTTCTCATAACTGCCAACTAACACTCGCCTTGAACATTAGCTTGGAGGGAATGCCTTTGAAGATCGGACGGATAGTAGTTTTGGTTCATGACTACGATCAAGCAATTGATTTCTATTCAGAAACACTGGGTTTTGAGATGATAGTAGATTTTACAGAGGCTGGTCAAAGGTTTGTGCATCTTAGCTTACCTGGAGATGATGTAGGCATTTGGTTCATCAGACCAGACGGGCTCGCCAAAGAACAGTTGGGTAAGCAATGCCTTAGTGAGCCTCTACTTGTCCTGTATACCAGAGAGTTTGAACAAGTTTATAAGCGACTTCGAGAAAAGGAAGTAGAAATAAGGATTCATCCTGCTGATTCACCCCACGGGAAGTTCTTGCATTTCTACGACTTATACGGAAATGAGCTGGTGTTAGTGGATTCAGAGTCCTTGTAACCCAGAAGCTCCGCCAAGAGAGAATGTGTCTGCGTGGCTCCGAACTGCCATGGAAGAGCTAAGGCGGTCAAATTTTGCAGACAGAAGCCGAAACTTGTGGTATCATCATGGTATAAGCAATGCTTGAATATGAATGAGATGGGCAAAAGGCATTTAGATTCAAAGGAGGGCGAAAGTATGCTCGAATTGATAGGTGCTGTTGTAGTGATTTGGGCTGTCATCTACTTTCTTGGTAGGATGGCTCCTTAAGCGCAACTCAATATTCTATTTTCAGTTTGTTAGCCTGGCGGACCAGGCAATATCGGAGAGATCCCCCGCGGCGTCTCTCCTTTATTATTTTAGTAAGGAGTCAAATAATGGGAAAAGTACGCAGAATTTGGGCCTTTGTCAAGAAAGACTTGCTGGAGTCAATCAAGAATCGTTCGATTTTTATCGCTGTGATTTTGCCAGTCTTGGCATCTTTACTCTTCGGGTTTCTAGATACTGCCCAAACACCAAAGAACTTCGTAGTGGGAATTCAAGATAACGTGGGCTCGGATTTCACCGAGTTTATGCAGAGCACTGCTCTCAACTTCCAAGTACAGACTGTAGCCAGAGAGACTGATGGTCGGGACATGGTTGAGGCAGGTGAGCTTGATGGATTCATCGTAGTAAAGGGGCATGACGACTTTCAGGTTTTCTTGGATAGCCAGCGACCAGTCTATTTCTTCGCTCTCAGGGAGAACATCACTAATCTGATTGAAGTGTTCCTTCAGGTTCCACCCCACTATGATTTAGAAATTACTCCAGTGGGTGAAGGTAAGGTGAGCCAATCCGTACTGCCTGTGTGGATCACTATTACCATGAGCATGATCGGAGTGATGGTCGTTTCAGGTATGTTTGCTGAGGAAAAGGATAATAAGACTCTAGATGCCATTGGAGTTTCTCCGGTGGGGTATGGCGAACTATTTTTAGGTAAGGGCGTGTTTGGGGTACTACTCAGTTTGGGTACCGTGTTAATCATGTTGATTCTTAACCGGGTGACGGGTTTATCCCTTGCAAATTGGTTTGCTTTCGTTCTCCTCGCCTTGCTTGGAGGAATCTGCTTTACCGCAATTGGCCTCCTAATTGGTGTTCTGGCCAGTGGTCAATCAACGGCAAGATCAGTGGCCACCATGATCTATTTTCCATTGCTATTTCCCACTCTGATAGCGGATTTATCAGACTTTACACGCCTTCTTGCTGGTTTTTTTCCAACCTTTTATGTGTTTACAGGACTTGAAGCATTACTCCTCCATGGTCAGGGCATAGGGGGGATTCGGATGGAACTAGCGGTTATTCTCATGTTTTCATCCATATTACTTGGAACAACTTTTTTTGCGTATCGAAGGATGGTGAATGCACTTGATTAAGAAAGTACTTATCTTTGTACTAGTCTTGAGTTTCGCACTTTGCGGTGTTGCCTCAGGCGAAACAACGCTTGAGCTAAGACTACAAGACTTTACTCAGCTGATTTATGAGAATTATGCAGCTGAGTTGTTTACAGAAGTGTATGAAATGATGCACCCCAGCATTCACCTGCTGTTGTCAGAAGAAGAGTATGTAGGTTTTCAGCAGCATCATTTTCAGCGACTTAGATTATCTATTAGTAAGATTGAGGTGGGTGAGGTGACAACGAGTCCCAAACTGCCATCCGCTCTAAATACTTTTGCTTCTGGTCAAGATGGACAGGATATTTACGGTGTAGCTCTAAACTACGAAGCACGGTTTGTAAGTGGAGTGAGGTTCAAGCAGAACATATCCAAGATAGTCTACCTGGCGGTCGTTAACAAGAACACCCCCGAGGAGTCCATCTATCTGCTGTGGGATCCCAGTTCTATGCAAGAAGAGGAGAAGGACAATGACAGTAATTGATGTGCAGGGACTAACCAAACGATACGGCCAGTTTGTAGCTGTTGACAAGATCAGTTTTCAAGTAGCACGGGGTGAGGTGTTTGGATTTCTAGGACCGAATGGAGTTGGTAAAACTTCTACCATACGAATCTTAACTGGCCTTAGCAGAGCAACCGAGGGAAGTTGCCGTGTCCTGGGAGAAGAGATGACCCCTGACAATAAGGATATCAGGCGCAAGATAGGAGTCGTGTTTGAGGAACCAAATCTTTACACTCGCCTATCCGGAAGACAAAACCTTGATTTTTTTGCTACCTTGTATGGAGTGAAAAAACAGAAGGTCGAAGAACTCTTGGCTCAATATCACTTGACAGAGGTAGGCGATAAGCCAGTTGCCCACTATTCTAAAGGTATGAAACAGCGCTTGTTGATCTGTCGGGCATTGCTGAACGATCCAGATCTTCTCATTCTGGATGAACCAACAAGTGGACTAGATCTGGCTTCTGTGGAACTCATTCGTACGAGAATTCGCTTCTTCGCTGACCAGGGGAAGACGGTTTTCATGAGTACCCATTCAATGGAAGAAGCTGATGAGCTCTGCAGGAGAGTCGCGTTCATCAACTATGGAAAAATCATCGCGATAGGAGACCCGGCTGAACTGAAGCTTCGCTATGGGCAGGATTACGTGCAAATCGATCTCATTCCCTCGATAACCCACTCCGAACTTAAACTCTGGCTAGAAGAGCGGAAGCTTACGTATCTAAACCAAGATGGTAAGGTGGCCTCTGTGGCTGTTAGTCTCAGTAACGAACGCCTGGGACATGAAATCGATGTACTCCGCGAAGTTGGGCGTATTTTGCGGATCCATTCCCAAGAAGCCTCTTTACGTGATGTTTTCAAGAAAGTTTTGGATGTTTCGGATCAATAGTCTGAATTACAAACGTTTCGACCACCTAGCAATGCTGGCAAGCAAAGTGGCTACAATTCCTCCCGCAAAACCATTGTTGTAAAGATTCATTCCCCCGTGGAACGGTCCAGAATGCATCACCACAGCTAGATGAATCGCACCAGCGACAACTCCAATAAACGGCCCGAAGGTTCCAGCGATAGGGGCCAGAGTGGTTCCAAAGAGGGCCGCAAGGAGCACGCCAGGATCATTGGCGTTCCATACTGAAAAAAGAGACCCAAGATAGACGCCTAACATTATGGGCCAGATATTGAGCACGTGTTTACCAAAGGCTGCAAACCCGACCATGGTAAAGACCGCTCCAAGAGTTGGCCCATTATAGTCTCCGCCAACCAAGGCAATATAGAGCATGCCGATCAAGCCGACCAGACCCATGTTGAAGAAAGTAGCCGGCAAACCGTGCTCAGAAATAAAATCTGTGATAAGTGTCCCTGGCATTGTCCATAGATTCCTCACTTTAGCGCGCCCGCTCCATCCGATAACCAGCATACTGGCAAAGTAGATGGAGAAGAACACCGCCAAAGACCTCTGATCCCCTGTACTCCAAATCATTTTACTTTGGAATATGAAACCCTGACTTTTTAAGAACGCTGTGGCAAACACGCCGATGATCCCGCAAGTAAAGCCCACATTGTATAGATTGAGGCCCTGGTGGTTGTGGAGTACATGTCCAGTTAGCGCGGGAAGCACCAGGCCGATTAACAACCCTGAAGCCGCACTAATTACATAAGGCATTGATAATGCGAAGGTCATGACGCTAACTACTGGCCCGAGAGCTGTACCAAAGAGCGCTGCCAAGATATATGTACTCAAGCTCTCTTTTTTGATCTTCGCCGCGAGGGCAACCCCAGCGATAATAGGCCAGATATTGAGGGGTGTCTTACCAAACAAGGCAAATCCAGCCATGGTAAAAACTCCTGCCATGGTTGGGCCAGAAAGGGAAGCACCGCTTAGATAAACCACAAAGAGGCCGAAGCAGCCCACCAGACCAGCATTGATTAGTGCGGGTCCAGTTCCCCCTATGGAAAAATAGTCAGAAATGAGCAGTCCAGGTGCTCTTAAAATCTCGGCATAACCAAGCAGTAGGCTCTGCTCGCCTGGCCATAAGCTCCCTGCGATAATGAGCGAAACTAAATAGGCAATCATGATTAGATAACGTCGTTGTTCTAGCAAAGCGTGAGCTCCTTTTTGTTGCTTATAGTTCAACCAGCTACCAACATTCGGTGGACTTCGCAAGAATCCTGCAAGAAATGGTCACACAATGTGGTCAAAACAGACTGTCACCGCGATTAAAACTAAGTAATTAGAGGAAAAATCAGGAAACCAGCGAAGTTTATGAGAACGCAACGTTGGGAAGGAGTTGAGATCTATGCAAATAGTCTGGCACGACCATATTGAGAGCTTTTTAGCCGATACGTTGGATCATCTTGAAAGCCATGAAGCAGTCAATAATCTAATGCTTGGCATAGCCCTTAGACTTCAGAAAGATAGCGACTATTATCAAAATGTGGAGCTCGTTACGGTGCAGGGGCCCCAAGGTCTCATTTTGGCAGGTGTAATGACGCCTCCCGAAAAATTCATTATCTATGGCGTATCAGGGTGGAATGATGGGTCCCTAGAGTACCTAGTAAATGGCCTATTGGAGCGCAAAGTAGATGTGCCTGGAGTTGTTGGCCCAAAAGAGCTGGCTGAAAAGTTTGCAGCGTTGTGGGCAATGAAAAAAGGATGCGTTATAGAACTGGATGTGCACATGCGCGTCTATGAACTTCGCTCAGTTAACCTGGACGTAATTGGGGAAGGTCATCTCCGAGTTGCAGAAGAAAGAGATTTAGATTTCTTGGTTGAAGCAATCGTCGAATTCCAAAAAGATGCCGGACTTGACGTAAAGCCCGATTTGGTGCGGTGTACTGAGTCTGCTAAACGACGTGTAAGTGAGCGTTCTGCATTTTTGTGGGAACACGAAGGGCGAGTTGTTTCTTTAGCGGCGAAAAGCAGACCAACTAGGCATGGAGTAACCCTTAATCTGGTATACACACCTAAGGAGCTAAGGGGGAGGGGCTATGCAACAAGCTGCGTGGCTACTCTTAGCCAGCAGTTGTTGAAT
>JAAZLQ010000150.1 GCA_012799255.1 Bacillota bacterium | reverse complement strand
TTGAAATTGACAATAGGGGGTTGAAGAACAGGATGAGAACGAGAAAAACGATGCTTGTAGTATTGATCCTAGTTTTGCTGACTATTCCCGTTGTGGCCAAAGAAATGGTCAACATGGAATTTAAGCACGCACCGCTAGTTGATGTCTTCCAGATTCTCGGACAGCTCGGTGGGTACAATGTCTTAGTAGATCCAACTGTGCAGGGTGAGGTAACTTTTGCCTTGAAAAACCTTGGCGTGGAGGAAGCATTAGATTTAGTCACCAGAACCACTGGTTATCGTTATCAATTAGTAGGTAATACCCTGGTGGTTGGGAGCGAGCAACGTCTAAAAAGTGAGTTTGGAAGTGAGGACTTCAGTTTTATCTCAGTGGAACATGTGAAAGTGGATGCGGCCCAACGCTTGGTGGCTTTGGTCACGCCCAGCGTGAAAAGCTATGTGGATGCGGAGCAGAATCTGCTAATTCTCTATGGTTTGACTACTGATTTAGAGTTGGCTAAGCGTGTTTTGAAGCAGTATGATCAAAAGGCCTTCATTGCTCCCGATCCAGTTGGGTCAGGTCAGGGGCTCCACGGGGGTGAAGCCAATCAGACTGTGGCAGTATTTTACGCTGATGGTCCTGAAATTCTTGAGCTGGTAAGGCAACAATGGCCAACCAAAGAGTTCCAGTGGGATGATCAAAGCCAAAACATAGTTGGTCAAGGTAGTAAGGAAGAATGGGCACAGATTAAGAGTTTTGTGGAAGAAAGGGATCTGCCTAAGTTTGTGCTAAGAGGTTTACTTGGAACCGACGAGCAAAAACTGGCCCTAGTTGAATATCGTGGAGTCACTACCTTACTACAACTAGGTGATGAGCTTAATCATTGGGAAGTGTTGAACATTTCTGATGGTAAAGTAGAATTTGGTCAAGGACAACGCAAGTTTACTGTCAGGATGGGGAGGTAGTGCTATGGCCACCCATAAAAGATTCTTGTTGTTTGCTGTTATATTCACTCTCTTATTTAGCACCATAGCTTTAGCCCAAGGCCTAGATCTGTCTTTTCATGAAGCGCAGTTCGCCGATATTTATCGAGTTTTAGGAGAAAGTCAGGGTTTAAATGTCTTGGTTGATCCTTCTGTCCAAGGACACGGAACTTTTCAGTTGCGGGGCGTTACATTTGAGGAGGCTCTAAATTTAATCTCTAAACATAGTGGCTACGGCTATCGTCTCGAAGGGGAGACGCTCATAGTAGCATCTATTCAGAAACTCCAAGCAATGGAGAGTAAAGCTATCCGCTATGTGCAATTCCAGTCCATATCTTCGGAGGAAGTCTTGCAGGCCCTCTCTTTGATTATGCCTCGCTCGGATGTATTTGTACAAGCTGATAGTGGCCTTGTGATTCTTCATGGTTCTGAAGACACTTTGGATCGGGCTGAAGAAATGATCAAGGCTTTAGATACTCCTGCCAGTCATAAGGTTAGGGCAGAGGAAGGAAGCTCGCTCCTTACTGTGTTTAAGGAGCTAAGTGACCAGATGGGGCTAAACCTAATTGCAGATCCAGCCCTTGAAGGGAAGCGGGTTTATCTAGATGTGCGTAACCAAAATCCAGAGGATTTAATTAAGCAGATTCAGCAGCTTATACCGCTGAAAGTGGAGATTACGGAGCATTCGCTTTTAGTTGGTAACTTGGAGGATTCTAACAAGGAACGGTTGAAGGTGTATCGACTGAATTATGCTGAACCTAAAGAGGCTTTTGACGCCCTTTCTTTGTTTGTAAGTCCCGAGAAGATCCGGGTTGATGAACCACGTAAGAGTGTGATTGTTAGTGGAACAGACGCGCTTTTAGTGGATGTGGATCTATTCATCATGGATTTTGACCAACCAGCACCCCAAGTACTTTTGGAGGTTTGGATTCAAGAAATGACTTCTGACGCTCTCCAAAATCTAGGCGTTGATTGGAAAGGGACCCCCCAATTTGATGGTGGTACAGCACCAGTTTTCATGGAGTTAGAATGGGAGGCTTGGGAGCTAGTTCTAGCATTAAAAGCTTTAGAAGACCAAGGAGATGCTAAACTTCTAGCCAATCCAAAAATTGCTACCTTGAGTGGTCAAGAGGCCAGTATCTTTGTTGGTGACCGAGTGCCTGTAGTCCTGACCGATGCAGATGGTAATCGCACCATGGAGTTCTTAGATGCGGGGATTACACTAAATGTGACACCACGTATTTCTGAAGATGAGTATATTACCATCTTGGTGCAACCAGAAGTGAGCACTTTTATCTGGAAGGCTGATACAGAGTACCCTCAGATTAGAACAAGACAAGCTGAGACTAATGTGCGGGTGAAGAACGGTCAACCAATTGTTTTAGGTGGTCTCTTGCAGGAACAAGAATCGGAGTTGATTACGAGGATTCCCTTCTTGTCTCAATTACCGGTTCTCGGTAAACTCTTCCAATGGAGAGAGTCTAAAAAGACTCAAACTGAAATGACCATTTTCCTTATCCCGAGGATTGTTGAAGGGGATCACGGTGTGGTGAACCAGGGTTTTTTTACCCAAACCCAGTAACTGACAAAGCTCCACGGAATGATGATAAATATAAGCAGGGTTACTGGGTCGAATTTGAGAAAGCTCGTTTGGCAGGGGGGGTGAGTACTGAAAAAGAGGGTTGGGAAGTGGGCGCGGGAGCAGTGTATAAAGAGGAACTATTTGGCTTCACCGGTTATTTGCAATACGGGGTACCCTTTTTACAAGGACGTTTGCAGGTTGATTTTACTACGGACAAGCGGTGGCAACCTCAGTTTGCCTTAGGCATGCCCCTCCCCCTTGAAAATGTGAAGTTAGAACCCCATATCCTGTGGTCCTTAGAAAAGGATACTAAACCTAAATTAGGACTACGGGTACAGTATCAGTTTTGAAAACAAAGATTGAACTTAAGGAGGACAAGTCATGTTAAACAAGATTAGAAAGATTCTCAAACAACAAGAAGGATTTACCCTGGTTGAACTAATGATCGTTGTGGTAATCCTAGGCATTATCTCTGGGATTGGGATTCAGCAGTATGGGAAAGTGCAGGA
>JAAZLQ010000110.1 GCA_012799255.1 Bacillota bacterium | reverse complement strand
TACCTAGAGTAACTAATAGCATCCTTAACCCGTATTCCTGACACAACCTTGCACTGCCCTGCTCTATGTCTTTAGAGCCGGTTAAAAACTCCAGCTCCTCCCGGGAAATCTTGACAATATCAGCTTGATCCATCACCGCCAAGATCTGAGTTCTGGCTTCATCCAAGCTAGGCCATAAATGGGGTCTAAGATTAGGATCATAGGATATGAGTAATTTCTTATCTTGAGCATATTGCAGAGCAGCAATGGTGGCACTGCGGGCCGGTTCATCGGTTAAAGACAGGGAGCCGAAGTGGAAGATGCGTGTATCGAACATTGCTTTACTTATTTCTTCAGGCTTCAACCTAGTATCAGCCCCCGGGTTCCGATAGAAACTAAAAGACCGCTCACCATCTGCTTGGAGGTGCACAAAAGCCAAAGTTGTATTGACCTCTGGATCCATCACCAAGCCTTCGATAGCAATACCCTTGTCCATAAGGGTCTGCCTTAAAAAACGCCCGAACTCATCCTCGCCCACTTTGCCGATGAAGCTTGTTCGTTTACCTAGTTTTGCTAAGCACGCCAATACATTTGCTGGTGCGCCTCCTGGATTGGATTCAAATAGCATATTTCTGTTTTCTGATTTCCCCGCGGGAGTAAAGTCTATAAGTAACTCACCCAATGCCACTACATCATACATATTAATCACCCCACTATTTCGCCAGACTCCAAAGTTCAATGCTGGTTATCAGCTTGCCATCAATTGCAAAAAGTTCAGGAACCAGTTTCTGGGAGCTAAGGTAAAATCGCGATGTGATACTAGCAGCCCCATTATCTGCAAAAACCTCAATAGATGATCGGTCAAGAAAGATCCTTATTTCCAATTTCTCCTGTTGTGGTAGTAACTCAGTCCAGAATATTCCCTTTTTACCTAATCCGGCAATGTTTGTGTCTAGGTACAACTTCCCACAATTCCTTTTGAATCCAACAGTGATTTGCTGCGAATTTTGAGGGTCTGCAAACACAATACCAAAACGGGAAGCTGTGGTACTGGCCAAATTCGCATTTAGGATGACTTCTAGGCCAACCTTCTGAAGATCACACAAAGGAAAGAGCTTCTGATTGTTTTCAAGCAAAACATTGGTAGCAGAAACTCGTTCTTTTCTTAGCTGCTTTAACTCCGGGAGGGGATGAATTCGAAGGTGCCCATTGCTATCTAGTGTTAGTTCCCGCGGCAAAGTCAGAGCGCCAGCCCAATTGTCCTTTTTGCTCACTATGTTTGCTTCCCATGAGTCCATCCAAGCTAGCAGAATACGACGTTCTGCGCCAAAAAAGGTCTGGGGAGCGTAAAAGTCAGGACCATAGTCCAATTCCTTCACGTACTCCGCTCTGAATTTTCCAGACTCATAATCCATTTCTCCAACGAAATAAATCACCCTCCGGGGCTCCGCTCCAATTGGGGAGACAACCAAGACATATTTGCCACCCAAAGGAAAAATATCTGGACATTCCCAAATAGTCCCTTGTGTTCCATCGCTTTCGGCTGCAACTCCCACATAGTGCCAGTGGCTTAAGTCCCTTGATTTATACAAGAGCACCTTTCCTTTTCCATCTTTCCCAGACCCCAGTGCCATAAACCAGAGACCATCGTGCCTCCACACCTTAGGATCTCGGAAATCGGCTGAACCATCTGGTGGGTAGGTCTTGACTAGAGGATTGTGAGGATCCTTAACAAAATGAATACCGTCAGTACTGGTGGCCCTACACTGAACTTGAACCGCTTGCCCATCTATAACCCGATAACCTGTGTAAAAGAGGTGCAGCACACCATCTTCCACAACCGCACTTCCAGAAAAACAGCCATCTGCATCATACTCTTCACTGGGTGCCAAGGCTATGGGCAAATGTTCCCAGTTGATGAAGTCTTTAGTGCGGGCGTGTCCCCAATGCATAGGCCCCCAATGGGGGCTGTAGGGGTGATGTTGATAGAAAACATGATAGTATCCATTGTAATACACCAATCCATTAGGATCATTCATCCAATAAGCCTGAGGCATTAAATGATAGTGGAGGCGATAGGTATCCACCACCCCCGATATTGCCTTGCTCACACTATTGTCCGCTTTGTAGAGTAAAGACTCGTGACTAGAATTGTTTTTAGTAATCATATACCGACTCCTGTTTTAGTCTGAAGCACTCTCTTCCTATTAGACAGGGAGAGATTCTTCTTCATCTGCTAAAAGCTCCATTAGTTCTGCATCATGGTTATGGCCTACATACCAGCTGCGGTCCATTATCATAGTTGCACCTTCGTTAGAAGTGAAAGCAGGCCACTTGGGGATCCAGTCATGATTGGGATCACCAGTGTATGCGAAACTGATCCACGCTAAGCTTGCCAGATGAGCCAGCGTTTTCGCACAATCTCCACCACCGGTCGCGGTCTTAATTAATTCTGCATTATTCAACACATAGGGTATCTCTGCACAGTGCCATGCCATCCCAACCCCATCCATGACTGGAGATTCGTAGGTGAAAATGTAACTGTAAACAGGAGCACCATTTTGGTCAGCTTTTTTTCTAGCTGTTTCTAAGGCACCTAGTCTAAACATGGTATCCAAGAAATAGGCGTCGGCAGGTATCTTATGGGGATATGCTTTAACAAAGGCCTCAAGTACGTCTTCAGCTTTGGAACCATATTTTTCTTTTAGCTTAACCATTACCCTTGCTTGATCCCAATTGTTTTTATGATCAACCATAAGCTCAATCACGTTACCCATAATGATGGTTGTAAATTCATTCAAGACAGAGCCAATCAATAATGGAATATCTTTGGATTGCGACGCAAATTCTTCTCCAACTGGATGCACCGGAATATAGTCGTCTTGGACAGGGCCCCACGAATATCTCGTGCCAGATTCTCGAAATAATTGTTCTCTAGCTTCATGGGCAGCTGCAGCCACTACCTCATAGGGCATTTCTTGAATTTTATCAATATGGCAAGCGGACAGATTTAGATTTTTCACTGTCAATTCGCCAACTTTTCTGCTCACATCCTTGCTACACAGTGTCATTCCTAAACCCGGAGCGGCACCACTTTGAACGATCGCCTTATGAAATAGACCTTTTGCTGCAGGTGTTGCCATCAGTGCGAGAACTTTTCCACCGCCACCAGATTGTCCTAGAATTGTAACATTATCTGGATCACCGCCAAAGTTTTCAATGTTAGCTTGGATCCACTCTAAAGCAGCTACGATGTCTGCAATCCCGGAATTTGCGGAATTTTGATATTTGGCTCCAAAAGTAGAGAGATCAAGAAACCCGCCCACGCCTAAGCGGTGATTTAACGAAACAAAAACCAAATCTCCCTTCGCGCTGATATTCCTGCCATCGTAGAGTGGTTCAATGGATGAACCATCTGTAAACCCGCCACCATGAAGCCAGAGCATCACCGGCCTCTTGCGACTATCTCTAATTGCCGGTGTCCAGATATTCAGGAATTGACAATTCTCATTCGCCGGCAAATAGCGGTGTGGATTGAAAAACTCATCTCCAGAAATTCTATCAGCTGGTGTTTGGGGGAAAATCTCACCTGGTCGCGTTGCATCTC
>JAAZLQ010000116.1 GCA_012799255.1 Bacillota bacterium | reverse complement strand
TTAAAACGATTTTGCCTTAGCTGTTCTTAGTAAGCGCAGGACTTAGTATAACTGCTTATCTTAAAATATGTCAACCACAAATGACCTGGAAAAAATACGCCTACTAACCGAAAGCACGATTAGCAGGCGTGAACCTCATTTATGTGGGAACTGGAATCAGACTTCTTCTTCCTCTTTGCCAACAATATCAGCTACTGCGATCACCCGATCATTTTCATCCAGGCGCATGAGGGTAACACCTTGCGTGTTCCTTCCCATACTTGAGATCTCTGACACTTTCAAGCGGATCATAATTCCCTCAACGGAGAGAATCATAATCTCATTACCCTCCCTCACAACCTGAACCCCTACGATCGGACCAGTGCGCTCGTTCTTCTTCAGGGTAATGATCCCTTTCCCTGCCCGATTTGTCTGACGATACTCAGTAAGGGGTGTTCGTTTACCAAAGCCGCGCTCGGTGACCACCAAGAGATCGGCATCGTCTGCTGCTACAGCCAATCCAACTACTTTATCCCCTTCATCCAGATTGATACCTTTCACACCTTGGGCAGTGCGGCCCATTGGTCGAACTTGCTCTTCGGAGAAACGAATAGCTTGGGCGTATCTCGTGACTAGAAGAACCTCAGAATCTCCATCAGTCAACTCTATGCCCACCAATTCATCGTCATCTACCAGAGTGATGCAGATCAACCCACCGCTTCGGTTAGTATCAAATTCCTTAAGGTTAGTCTTTTTGATCATACCATTGCGAGTAGCCATGACTAAGTACTGGTCCTCAGAATACTCCGAAATCGGAATGGTGGCTTCAATGCGTTCACCTGGTTCCAGACTAATCAGGTTAATGACAGCATAACCTCTAGCATTTCGTCCGGCTTCAGGAATCTCATGTCCTCGTAGACGATAAACCTTACCCATGTTCGTGAAGAACAGAACATAACTATGGGTGCTGGCCACAAACAGCCTTTCAACAAAGTCATCTGCCTTTGTGTTGAGGGCAGTGATTCCCTTGCCACCCCGTCTCTGAGCACGATAGGTGTCAACTGGCAATCGTTTAATATAACCTTGGTGAGTTATAGTCACCACAATATCTTCTTCAGCAATCAGATCCACGTCTTCCAGATTACCAACGGAAAGACCAATTTTCGTACGCCGTTCATCGGCATATTGATCTTTGATCGCAATCAACTCTTCTTTGATAATCTCGTAAACCAAGTTCATATCACCCAAAATTGCTTTCAGGCGTTCGATCGTCTTGAGTAGCTCGTGATACTCGGCATCGATCTTCTCTCGTTCAAGTCCACTTAATCTTCTCAGTTGCATATCTAAAATGGCCACAGCCTGTCTTTCGCTGAGACCAAAGCGATCAATTAAGCGTTCTTTGGCATCGTCGTAAGCTGCCCGAATAATTGCGATGATTTCATCGATATTGTCCAAGGCAATACGGTAACCTTCTAAGATGTGAGCCCGTTCTTCAGCCTTACGCAACTCAAAACGAGTACGTCTAATCACTACTTCCTTTTGATGATCAAGGTAGTGATTTAATACTTCCTTAAGATTTAAAACTCTCGGTTCATTGTCCACTAAGGCCAACATAATGACACCGAAAGTGTCCTCTAACTGGCTATGTCTATAGAGACGATTTAAAACCACATGCGGATCTGCATCGCGACGACACTCAATCACGATGCGCATACCTGTTTTGTCAGATTCATCCCTCAGATCCGTGATTCCATCAACTTTTTTGTCCCGCACAAGTTCCGCGATCTTCTCAATCAGACGAGACTTATTCACCTGGTAAGGAATCTCAGTAATTAGAATCCGAGTCTTGCCATTAGACAGCTGTTCGATTTGGCTCTTGGCACGAACGCGAATACGTCCCCGACCAGTGGCATAGGCCTCTTTGATTCCGTCACGGCCCAAAATGATGGCGCCAGTAGGAAAATCTGGGCCCTTAATATGCTGCATAAGGCCTCTGATATCAATATCAGGATTATCGATTAACTCTATCAAACCATCAATTACTTCCCCGAGATTATGAGGAGGAATGTTAGTGGCCATACCAACCGCGATTCCAGCGGCCCCATTCACCAAAAGGTTAGGGAATTTCGAAGGCATTACAGTAGGCTGTTCTAAGGTTTCGTCAAAGTTGGGATAAAAATCCACCGTGTCTTTGTCCAGATCTTTGAGCATTTCCATTGCCAGTTTAGAAAGTCTAGCCTCGGTGTAACGCATGGCGGCCGGTGGATCTCCGTCCACACTACCGAAGTTTCCATGCCCGTCCACTAAAAGATTACGATAGGAAAAGGGCTGAGCCATACGCACCATGGCGTCATAAATGGCCGAGTCACCATGGGGATGGTACTTACCCATTACTTCTCCCACGATTCTGGCTGCTTTTTTATGGGGCCGATCTGGCCTGTTACCCAACTCCATCATACCGTACAGAATACGGCGTTGAACCGGTTTTAAACCATCCCGCACATCAGGAAGCGCACGTTCTACGATTACGCTCATGGCGTAGTTGATGTACGAGGTTTTCATTTCATCGGAGATTTTGACGGGGATTGTTTTTCCGTTATGCAGATTTATACTCAACTAGATGTACCCCCCAATTAAATATCCAGATTTGTAACTTCTGTTGCATGCGCTTCAATGAACTCCCGGCGCGGTTCTACCTTCTCACCCATCAGAGTGGTGAAGATGTCGTCCGCTAAAATCGCGTCATCCACCCGCAACTGCAAGATGGTACGTTTCTCGGGGTCCATGGTGGTTTCCCACAATTGGTCGGAGTTCATTTCGCCAAGACCCTTATAGCGCTGAATGCTGGCTCCGCTACGGCCCACCCGTTCCAAAATCTCGTCCAGTTCCTCATCATTGAAAGCGTAGTAAGATTCTTTCCCCTTGCGTACTTGATACAAAGGGGGAAGTGCGATATAAACGTAGCCATGCTCCAGAAGTGGCCGCATATAGCGGTAGAAAAATGTCAAGAGTAACGTGCGAATGTGTGCTCCGTCTACGTCAGCGTCCGTCATTAGCACAATTTTTTGGTAGCGGGCTTTAGTAATGTCAAAATCCTCTCCAATACCGCAACCAAACGCAGTTACCATCGCCCTAATTTCTTGGTTACTTAAAATCCTATCTAGGCGGGCTTTTTCTACGTTCAGAATCTTACCCCTTAACGGTAAGATTGCTTGGAAACGGCGATCTCTACTTTGTTTAGCAGTTCCGCCAGCAGAGACACCTTCCACGATAAAGATCTCACATAACTCGGGATCTGTGATACTACAGTCCGCCAGTTTACCAGGAAGTGAGGAAATCTCCAGGGCACTTTTCCGTCTGGTTAACTCCCTAGCTTTTCGAGCAGCATGCCTGGCTCTTGCTGCCTGTAGTCCTTTTTCTACAATGCGCTTAGCATCAGCAGGGTTTTCCTCCAGAAAAGTGGCCAACTCTTCTCCAACAATGGATTCTACGACACCCCTAACTTCACTGTTACCCAGTTTAGTTTTGGTTTGCCCCTCAAACTGAGGATCGGGAATACGCACACTAATTAAGGCGGTACATCCTTCCCGAACATCTTCACCGCTCAGATTTTCGTCGGATTCTTTCAGCAAGTTACGGCGTCTAGCGTACTCGTTGATCGTACGAGTTAGTGCGCTACGAAAACCGACTAAATGGGTTCCGCCCTCATGGGTATTAATGTTATTGGCAAAACTAAGCATCGTTTCGGCATATGAATCGTTATATTGAATAGCAACCTCTATTTCGAGATTGTCCCTTTCCCCAGCAACATAAATGGGGTTCTTCATAATCGTAGTCTTATTACGGTTTAGGTAATCTACATAAGAAGTGATACCGCCTTTGTATAAAAACCGATGACGACGCTTTACCCTTTTGTCCTCAAATGTAATGGTGATTCCCTTGTTCAAAAATGCTAGTTCCCTCAGACGATAAACTATCGTATCTGCCTGGAATTTGACTGTGTCAAAAACAGTATCATCAGGCATGAACCGGATCAGAGTTCCGTGCTCCTTTGTTGGTCCCAAATCCTGCAACTTCTCCTGGGCAACTCCCCGCGCGAATTTCTGGGAATAATGACGACCATTATACCAGACCTGAGCCTCTAGCCAGGTAGACAGGGCATTAACAACAGAAATCCCAACACCGTGGAGACCACCAGAGACCTTGTAATGTCCACCTTCTTGACCAAACTTACCTCCAGCATGGAGCATAGTTAACACTGTTTCTAAGGTGGAGATCTTAGTTTTGGAATGGATCTCTACTGGAATACCACTTCCGTTATCCTTAACTGACAGCGAACCATCTTCGTGAATCACTACATCGATTTGATCACAATAACCGGCCATCGCCTCGTCGATGGAGTTATCTACTACTTCCACGAAAAGATGATGCAAACCACTGACGTCTGTATTACCAATGTACATTCCAGGCCGGAGTCTAACAGCTTCGAGGCCTTCTAATACTTGGATCTGATCCGCTGTGTAATTAGGGGCTAATTGCTGCTTTTCCAAAATCTATCAACTCTCCTTACAACTTCAATTCTAAACCCGAATGGTTAGCCCGTTTAAATAACGTCTGCGCCGAAATGGGCGATAAATAGACTTTTTGTGCACAAACCACCAGGGAAACGGGCTTATCACCTAATTGTACCACAAACCCCTCTTCCTCTGCAGTTTTTAGAAACTCACTATTAATTCCTGAGGGGTTTTCTGTTAAGTCGATGATGCTAATCATCTCTTTTAATGGTACCATAATGTTTTCTCCGATGTGCAGAAACATGATCTCTCCCCTTCCTGTCAGAGGATTCTCCCCTGCTGGATCCGAAACACCTTCGCCCTCTGCACAATCTCCGGCGTGAAACTGTCCAAATTAGTTGTGGTTACGATTGTCTGAGCCTTCTGATTCAGGAGAGACAATAGATAGATCCGACGTTTTTTATCCAATTCAGACATCACGTCATCCAAGAGGACAACTGGATACTCCCCTGTCTCTTGATACATCAGTTCTAATTCAGCCAAAATATAAGCTAGAACAGCTGTCCTTTGCTGTCCTTGGCTGCCGTATTTCCTTAAATCCAAGTCGTTAACGCTAAAAGTCAAATCATCACGCTGTGGGCCTACCAAGGTATAACCACGGCGTATTTCTTCTGTTCTGACCTGTTTGAGTTGTTGCCAGAACATAGTTTCTACTTCTGTCGAGTTATACCTTTTTTTAGCCATGATTTCATCCTCATCGGCAAAAAAGGGCTGATAGATCAACTTTAAATCCTCTAGTTCATGACTGATCCGGTTATGAGCACTCGTACTATACTCTTGCAGTGTTTCTACCACTTCTTGACGGCGAAGGACCACTTTGGTTCCTAGGCTAACTAACTGCTTATCCCAGGCAGCAAGCTGATTCAGTTGACCTCGATTATTTTGGGCAACTTTAAGTAAGCTGTTACGTTGCCGAAGTACGCGCTGATACTTTAACAGTGTACTACGATAGACAGGATCAATCTGACAAATTTGGATATCTAAAAAGCGTCGCCGATCTCCTGGCGACCCCTTCACAAGTTGGAGGCTGTCTGGGGTAAATAAGACTGTGGTAAGGTTGCCCACGAAAGAATTGGCAGTGGTGGACTTCTGATTCACATGCAAACGTTTCTTCTGTTCCCAACTAACTGCAACCCCCAAATCAAGGATGGCCATTTTAGCCACCTGACAAGTGATTACAGCCTGAGGACGACCTTGTTGGATCAACTCAGTATCTCGCGTAGTGCGATAAGACTTACTTAAGGAGAGCACGTAGATGGCTTCCAAAAGATTGGTCTTTCCCTGGGCATTATCACCTACGAAAATATTGAGTCCGGGATCTAAACAAAGGCTCTCGTCCTCATAGTTTCGGAAATTGTTTAGCGAAAGGTACTTAATGTGCATTTAACTTTCTGTTCCCAGAATAAATGTTTGCCCGTCACTCAGTTCGACCACTGCCCCAGCTTGAATTTTTGCAGAGCGTCGCGTTTCAATTTGCCCATTGACCTTAACCTGTCCACTTTGGATCAGTAACTTTGCTTCTCCACCGCTAGCAACCACATTAGCCCATTTCAGAAACTGGTCAAGCTGGATTACTTCTGTCTTAATTTTGATTTCCCGCACAAAAACCAATCCTCTTCTTTATTATATTCGAATCGGCATGAGGATATAAAGGTGATCATCGCTGTCCACGGGCTTGATTAGAGCCTGTCTGGATCCTTCAAAGCGGAATTCTACCTGATCCGCATCCATTGTTTTGAGCATATCCAACATGAACTTCGGTGAATAAGCTGCTTGTTCACCAGGACCGTGATGTTCAACACTGTATTGCTCCTGCGACTTACCTAGATTAGAGGTAGTCACGATTTCCAATACACCTTCGTTAACCTGAATTACTACTGGAGCTCGATCAACGCGACCAAAGAGAGCTGCCCGTTCCAGTGCTTGAATGAACTGCATTCTTTTAATGACTATTGAAGTTTCTTGCTCGGTAAATAAAACGGAGCGATACTTGGGAAACCTACCATCAATTAAGCGAGTTGTGAAAATGGTGTCGTCGAATCGAAATGCAAGTTGATTACTGCCATAAAACACTTCTATTTGTGTCTCTGTAATTGGTAGACAGCGTCCTAATTCAATAAGGTTTGCCTTAGGAATAATGAATTCACCTTGATCTACATATGTTTGGCCTGTTTGAGCTCGTACAAAAGAAAGGCGATTGGAGTCAGTTGCCACGAAGTTGATTTTCTTATCCTCTATTTCCATTAATACACCGGAAAAGATTGGCTGATGATCATCGTTAGAAGTGGCGAAAACACTATTACGGATCAAACGTTCTAACTCATAATCGGTGAGGCTGATCACTTTTTTCTCGCAGATGGGATAGGTAGGGAACTCATCGTCTACGATTGTATTTAAGGAAAACTCCATTGTTTCGGTACTGACTAATACCTGCCCGTCTTTCCATTCTATAATCACATTGTCATCAGGAAGCTTTCGCACTAATTCGCAGAAGAGACGACCACTGACAATATGTTCTCCTGTTTTTATTACATTACAGGGTAGTTTGGTCTGAATCGCTATCTGTAAGTTATTGGCAGTAATGGTGAGCGAGTCTTGCTGAACAGAAAGATGCAGGCCTGTTAGGGCTGGAGTTTGATCATTGGTGGAGATGGCTCTTTCAACAACGGAGACGCTACTTAATAAATCGGTACTTTTTACTTGAAAGTGCATAAATATACCTCCTGTGGAATAGTCGCGCAAAGAGCTTTATAGCAGTTAATAAAGATCTTTTATAGTAGTAATAGTAGTAGGGCTTGTGTATATGTGGATAACCCTTCAAGCCTAATAAAGGAGGAGTTTTGGGGAAAACCTATCCTGTTGAAGATTAGGACGAACTATCCACAGTCTCAACAAATGTAAAAACGGTCCAAAAACAATCCCCATGGTTTTCCACAGCTTATGCTCAAGCTCTTTGGATAAGATTAATCAACTCGTTAATCGTGCTCTGCAGAGAGGGATCTAGTTTTAGCTCAGTCTCGATTTTTTCAACAGCGTGAATTACGGTAGTGTGATCTCTACCACCGAACGCTTCACCGATTTCTGGCAAAGAACCTTCTGTAAGTTCTCTAGATAGGTACATGGCAATTTGTCTGGGAAAGGTAATGTTTCTAGTACGACGCTTTGATTTCATTTCAGCCACTTTGATCGAGTAGTGATCAGCAACCACTTCCATAATGCCGTCGATTGTAACAGGCTTATGGGCAGGTGCTTTTAAGATATCTCTTAATGCTTCGGCCACCGTTTCAAGATCCATTGGTGCGTTATGCAAATTACAATGGGCCGTTACTCTGACCAATGCTCCCTCTAATTCTCTAATGTTTGATTGGACGTGGGTTGCAATATAGCTGAGCACTTCTTGACCAATAACCAAATTATCGTCATTGGCTTTTTTACGCAAAATGGCGATCCGGGTCTCTAAATCAGGTGGTTGAATATCAGCAGTGAGACCCCATTCAAAGCGACTTCTTAGACGTTCTTCTAGGGTGGGAATGTCTTTGGGGGGGCGATCGGACGAAATAATGAGCTGCCGATTGGCCTCGTACAGTGCGTTAAAGGTATGGAAGAACTCTTCTTGAGTTGATTCTTTGCCCGCGACGAATTGAATATCGTCGATTAGCAGAATGTCTACATTACGATATTTATTGCGAAAGTCCACCATGGATTTTTTACCAATGGCGGAAATAAGATCATTCGTAAAGGTCTCCGAGGTGACGTAAACAACAGAAATATTCGGATTCTGCTCCAATGCGTAATGTCCAATGGCATGCATCAAGTGGGTTTTTCCTAGTCCCACCCCTCCATAAAGAAAGAGAGGGTTATACGCCTTAGCTGGACCTTCAGCAACCGCCAACGAGGCCGCGTGTGCGAAACGATTGGAATTGCCCACTACAAAGGATTCAAAGGTGTAGCGGGGGTTTAGAATCGAAGAGGGTGGTGTTTCTTTCCGCGGAGTTGGTTCCTTGACATCCACCACTTCAACTACTTCAACCGCTTCCATTTTGGGTTCCCTAGTGACGCTTGGGGGAAGCTCAGGAGTAGAGGATACGGATTTGACACCTTGAGGTATAGTAAATTTGATATCCCAATCCCGATTGGCTACTTGCCTAAGGGTTCTAACTAAAGGGGTAACGTAACGTGCTTCTACCCAGTCTTTGGTGAACTCATTGGGAAACTCTATGTGGAGAGTATTACCATCCAGTCGCACCGGACGGCTGTTTTTTAGCCAAGCGTCAAAGGAGCGCTCAGGCATTTCAGCTGCCATTATTTCTAGGACCTCATCCCAGACCAAAATTAACTGGTTTAGTTGTTCCATTAGTTACCCTCCCGATGCTTGTTCACATCATCTAATTCGTTACTTATCCACAGGTTCCTGCTTTTGACCTGGGAACCGCCCCCATATTGCCCTCAGGTTATACACAAATACTGGGGAAAGGAAAGATTGTCCTCACCAATAATACAGGACTTTATCCACAAATTCAACAGTTTATCCACAGAAAAGCAGAAACTGGCCCAGTCTGCCCCTTTTGTGGATAAGGATTTATTTTTCCCCAAAGTTATTCACAGGTTGATCACAGCGGATTTACGTGAAGTCGCCAAAATTGTATAATCAATTTGTAAACCCAGCTAGAAAGGTCAATTAAAAGTTATCCACAGGAGCAAAAACCAGTTTTATCCCCAAGTTATCCACAGTCTGTGGATAAGAAATTGTGTTGTAGACGGGATATTCGGTGGTGGGAACGTGTGTTTAGTAAGGTTATCCACAACTCTGGGGATTATTCTGTGGATTTCCCCTATGGAGATTAATCCTCGACGCGGATATCAGATAACTGACGTTGAACTAAAGTGTCTAAATTGCAGGAGGTTATGGTTTTGACCGATAGTCCCTTGATTTGGTTATTTTTACTTCAATTCATTTTCATTTTCCTAAATGCGGTTTTTGCTGGCGCGGAAATAGCAGTTCTTACCATGAATAGCAATCGGCTAGCGCAGCTCAGCGCCGCGGGAGACAAACGTGCTCTGCTTCTGGCCAAATTGACTGAGCAGCCAGCAGGTTTTTTAGCTACTATTCAGGTGGGAATAACATTGATCAATCTCCTAAGTAGTGCTGTGGCCACGGAGAACTTTTCCGGTCGCTTGGTAGATTTGTTTATGAGGATTGGTCTTAATGCCCCTCCTCTGGTAGTGAGTATCTTATCGGTAGCCATAATCACGTTGCTACTGACTTATTTCACTGTACTTCTTGGTGAATTAATCCCCAAGCGGATTGCCATGGAAAAGGCTGAACAGATTGCCTTAGCGATGTCAGGCTTGGTTTATTATATTTCCAGGATGTTTAGGCCAGTTGTTTGGTTGTTTACCGCTTCCACCAATGGTCTCTTGCGATTATTTGGCGTTGATCCCAAACAAACCAAGGAAGACAATACAGAAGAAGAGATTCGGATGATCTTGGATGTGGCGAAACAGAAGGGTACTATTCCTGTGGGTGAGCAAAATATGATCCATAATATCTTTGAGTTTGACGATATTTCTGCAGGGGAGATTATGACCCATCGGATCGAAGTATCCCTTTTATGGCTGGAGGAAACTGACGCACAATGGGAGCAAACAATTAACGATAGCAGGCATTCGGTCTACCCCATCTGTTCGGAAAGTCCCGACCAGATTGTTGGAGTCCTCTACACCAAAGATTATCTGAGGTTAAAGGATAAAAGCCGTAATAATGTTATGGAGAAAGCTGTGCAACCCGCCTTCTTTATTCCTGAGTCTGTACGTGCCGATGTGTTGTTCCGTAATATGCAAAAATCTAGGAACCATTTTGCTGTTGTTGTGGATGAATACGGTGGTATGAGTGGGATTGTCACCATGCACGATCTATTGGAGCAATTAGTGGGTGATTTGGATGATGATTGGTCGGTTCCTGAAGAGTCTCCTTTAATTGAACGGATAGATTCAGGTACCTGGCGGGTTCGGGGCGTCGCTCCTTTGGATGAAGTATCGAAACATCTGGGTGTTACCCTTCCTGATGATTATGACACTTTCGGCGGTTTTGTCTTTGGCCTTTTGGGGACTATTCCCAGTGATGGCAGTACACCGGAGTTGGAAGAACATGGACTGACCATCAAAGTCACTAAGATTAGGAAACGTAGACTTGAAAGTGCAGTGATTTATTTACCAGAAGCTGAGATGAACGGTGCCCCTCAGAATTGATTGCTATTGACATGGTTTTAAAGAATACGATATAATCGCTGTGAATGTCATGTGGTTGTTGTGAAGGGAGGATTTACCGTGAAAAGAACTTTTCAGCCTAAGAATCGCAGGAGAAAGCGTTTACATGGATTTCGTGCGAGAATGAAGACTACCGGTGGTCGTAATGTCTTGGCACGTCGTCGTAGAAAGGGCCGCAAGATACTATCTGCTTAATGGCAGCCCGACGCTCAGGAGGTTTTTATGTGGAGCGTTTGAAGAATCCTCGTGAGTTCAGTTTAGTTTATAGCCAAGGGACACCTTGTTTTGGCAAGTATATTGTGGTGTCTATCCTACCCACCAAGAGCCAGGTTAGTCGGGTAGGTTTTGCTGTAAGCAAAAAGATCGGTAACGCGGTGATGCGAAATAAAATTAAAAGAAGGCTGCGGGCAATCATGCAGGATGTGGCCAGCCAGGTTTCGCCGGGTTATGATCTTGTAATTGGGGCGAAACGGAGCGCGACGAGCGCTAGTTTCTCAGACTTGGACCGGGACTTGCGACTAGCACTTAAGAAAGGTCATGTGTTAAAGAACACACCTGGTGAAAACCATGCTTAGGCTAGCGCTTCTATTAATTAAGGGATATCAAAGGTTTATCTCCCCACTCTTGCCCCGCAGTTGTCGCTTTTATCCCACATGTTCTGAATATGCGTACCAAGCTATCACAAAGCACGGGTGGAAAGGACTGTGGTTAGCCATAAAGAGAATTGGCAGGTGCCATCCCTGGCATCCGGGAGGTATAGATCCCGTTCCTTAAGTGATTGGAGGACGAAAAATTGGGCGCAATTATGGATTGGTTAGCCGGGGGACTTGGATGGCTACTAGAGCAGCTAGTCAGTGTAACCGGAAGTTATGGGGTTAGTATTATTCTTTCTACCATCATTGTTAGGCTATTGCTCTACCCCTTGACCCTTAGTCAGAATAAGAGCATGGTAGCTATGAGAAAGCTACAACCAGAGCTAGATGCACTCCAGAAAAAATATGGGAATAATAAAGAAGAATATCAGCAGAAGATGATGGAGCTCTATCAAGAGCACAAGATCAATCCCTTGGGCGGTTGTCTGCCCATGTTAATACAATTGCCGATTTTGTGGGCCTTTTTCCGGGTGCTTAATAATGCAAACTTTGGAGAAACAACCAAGTTCCTAGGGCTCTGGGTGTTGAGTCAGCCTGATCCCTATTATGTTTTGCCGCTCTTAGCTGCAGGTACCACCTATTTGCAATCGAAAATGACAGTAACAGATTCATCCCAGAAGTCCATGTTGATTGTAATGCCATTGATGATCGGCTTCTTCAGCCTAAACTTTCCCTCGGGAATGGTCATTTATTGGACTACGAGCAACATCTTTTCCATTGTACAGCAAGCATGGATGAACAAGATGTATCCTGTTAGTGATTAAGAGGAGGCTAGGGCAATGAAATCGATTGAAGTGGAAGCTCGGACTGTGGAGGAAGCCATTGCCGATGCACTTCAAAAGTTACAGGCCGAAAGAGATCAGGTGGAGATTACCATCTTAGATGAAGGTAATAAAGGTTTTTTGGGCATTCTCGGTTCAAAGTTAGCAAAAGTGCGGGTTGAGAAAAAACCTCCTGTACACGAAGTAAAGTTAGAGAGAGCTATCCAATTTGCCACGGAACTTTTGGAACATATGGATGTCGCAGGCGAAGTCGTGGGTGTTGCTGATGAGGAAAGTATTGATTTGCAGATTAAAGGTGAAGATCTAGGTATTCTCATCGGTCGCAGGGGACAAACCCTGGACAGTTTGCAATATATTATGAGCTTGGCCGTAAACCGGCAAGGCGGGGACTGGATTCGCATCAACCTTGATATAGGCGACTATCGGGCCAAGCGGGAGGAATCTCTCCGTTCTTTAGCCCAAAGGGCAGCTAGAAAAGTTGAGGAAACTGGTCGCCGGGTGGCTTTAGACGCAATGAGTGCAGCTGAACGGCGTATTGTACACCAAGAGCTGCAGGAGTATGGTGGGGTTATAACCCAAAGTGAAGGGCAGGATCCCTACCGTCGAGTGGTTGTTCTTCCCAAGTAAAAGTGACGCAAGTGGGTGTGCCGAAGGTACGCCCTTTTTTTATTTTGTGGTAGAATAACAACTGAGGTGATGGGGATGTCAGATTACACGATTGCTGCTGTGGCCACTCCCTTGGGTGAGGGTGGCATTGGTATTGTTCGCTTAAGTGGTCCAGATGCGTTGACTATTGCGGATCAGATGTTTCAACGGAAAGATGGAAAGAAACTAAGAGAACTCCCCACCTATCAATTGCGCTATGGAAAAGTGGTTGATCCAAAAACGGGTCGCAAATTGGATGAGGCTTTAGCGGTAGTCATGCGCGCTCCCCATTCTTATACGGCTGAAGATGTGGTAGAGATTCAATGCCATGGTGGTGTGGTTGTTGTCAGGGAAATTCTCGCTTTGGCCGTGGAGCTTGGAGCAAAGCCTGCTGAACCAGGGGAGTTTACCAAACGGGCTTTTCTTAATGGTCGTTTAGATCTTTCTCAAGCTGAGGCGGTTATTGACATCATCCAATCGCAAACCAGACTTGGCCTAGAAGTGGCAGTGGATCAGTTAGAGGGAAGTCTAAGTAGCCGAATTAAAGATATGCAAGAACGTTTGTATCAAATCACGGTTCAGGTGGAAGTTAGCATTGATTTTCCAGAGGAAGATTTGCCAGAAGCAGACCTGGAGCAGATTGAACGGGATCTGGTATTGACAATAGACGAACTGTCCACCTTGCTCGCCACCGCGGATGATGGTAAAATTCTGCGTGAAGGGCTCAAGACAGTAATTACTGGAAAGCCCAACGTGGGAAAATCAAGCCTCTTAAACACATTACTTGATGAGAATCGTGCTTTGGTTACTGATATTCCCGGCACGACTAGGGATACCATTGAAGAAGTGGTCAATCTGCAGGGAGTAGCCCTCAGACTGATTGATACTGCGGGTATTAGGCAAAGCAGTGATGTTGTGGAGCAGCTGGGCGTTGCCCGTAGTTTGGAACTGCTACAAGAGGCGGATTTAGTGCTTCATGTGTTGGATCGTAGCGTAACCTTAACAGAGGAAGACTTTGCCGTCATTGAGCGTACTAAGGGCATGAAGAGGATTCTTTTGATCAATAAAGTGGACTTGCCGCAGGTCTGGGATGTGAAAGACTTGGGAGAACTCGATTGCCCGGTTCTAGAGATTTCACTTCTTGAGGAACGTGATGCAGTAGTCCATAATCTTGCCACTTGCATTTTCGATCTTTTAGGAACGGGTGGGCTACAGAGTTCTGCTGGTTCACGGGCGCTTCTGACTCGTACCAGACACAAACAAGCGCTAACAGACGCTAGGCGGTCCTTGGAAGAAGCATTAAAAACACTTCAGGCTGGTCTTCCGCTGGATCTCATGGCCGTGGACTTATATAATGGTTTAGAACATTTGGGCGAAATCACCGGCGAAACAGTAAGAGAAAATGTTTTAGATCGCATTTTTGCCCAGTTTTGTATTGGTAAGTAGGAAGGGGTGGACTATGCCTCATAATTATGATGCTATCGTGGTTGGTGCAGGGCATGCCGGTTCAGAAGCGGCTTTAGCCTTGGCCCGCCTCGGAAAACGTGTTTTGGTTTTGACATTGAACCTAGATAATGTTGCGCTTTTGCCCTGTAATCCAAGTATTGGCGGATCAGGGAAAGCTACTTTGGTGCGAGAAATTGATGCTCTTGGTGGCGAAATGGGCAGGAACTGTGACGCCACTTTGATGCAGATGCGCATGCTCAACACCAGGCGCGGCCCTGCAGTACAGTCATTGCGGGTGCAGCTTGATCGCAAGCTCTACCAGCGGCGGATGAAAAGCATTTTGGAGACCACTCCTAATCTGTATCTTAAGGAAGCAATGGTTACAGATTTGCTTATCAAGGATAATAAAGTACAAGGTGTGGTTGTGCGGGGTGGTGTTGAGATTCATGCTCCAGTAATTATCCTTGCTACCGGTACCTACTTGCGTTCGGTTATTCACATTGGCGAACTGCAATATCAGTCCGGACCCCAATCTCAGCATACTGCGGTGGATTTGGCGGATGTGTTAGCAAAATGGCTTCCCGTAGTACGTTTTAAGACGGGGACCCCTCCGAGGATCAATTTGCGTTCGCTCAACTACGATGTGTTAGAAAAGCTTCCTGGGGAAACCAATATCTCTGGTTTCTCTTTTGAAACGGAGGGTTTTGATCTTGAGCAGGTTCCCTGCTGGGTCACTTATACCACACCAGAAACTCACCGCATAATTAGGGAAAACCTGCATCGTACTTCCATGTATAGCGGTGCTATAACAGGGGCAGGCCCCCGCTATTGCCCTTCAATTGAGAGTAAAATTGTGGAGTTTCCCGATCGAGAAAGCCACCAGATTTTTATCGAGCCTGAAGGTTGGCAAACAAACGAAGGATATCTCAGTGGGTCCTCTACTTCTCTACCGTTGGAGATTCAGGAGCAAATGCTGAAGACGATTCCGGGTCTGGAAAATGTGGAGATTATGCGACCCGCATATGCCATTGAGTATGATTGTATTGATCCTTTAGCTCTCCATGCTTCACTGGAGACCAAGGATATTGCTGGGCTGTTTTGTGCTGGGCAAATTAATGGCACCTCGGGCTATGAGGAGGCTGCTGCCCAAGGTATTATTGCAGGAATTAATGCCGTCCGGTTCTTAGATGGCAAGAGCCCTGTGATTATTCCACGTTCCCAAGGTTATATCGGAGTGTTAATTGACGATCTTGTCACAAAGGGCGTTACCGAGCCTTATCGGATGATGACATCACGCTCTGAATACAGGCTTTCTTTGCGCATGGATAATGCGGACGTTCGCTTTACTCCCCTTGGATATTCTTTGGGCCTAATCAGTCCCGAACGTTTTGCATCCTTCCAGCTCAAGCAAACCCAAGTTCAGGCAGAAGTGGAACGTCTGGCCAAGACGGTGATTGGAGGTACCCCCGAGATCAATGCTAAATTGGTTGAGTTAGGGACTGCACCACTAAAACACGGAGTCACCTTGGCAGATTTGTTGCGACGTCCCGAATTAAAGTATGAAGACTTGAAGAAACTTAGTGATTTCCCAGATCTTCCCCCAGCTGTTACTGAACAAGTGGAAATCCAAGTGAAGTATCAAGGGTATCTAGCTAGACAAGAGGCTGCTATCGAGCGTTTTGAACGTATGGAGAAAAAGCTCCTTCCCGCTGATCTTGCTTACGAACAGATTCGAGGCCTATCAAAAGAAGCAATTGCCCGTTTGAGTGAGATTCGGCCTACCTCTGTTGGTCAAGCATCCCGGGTTTCGGGGGTAACGCCTGCAGATATTAGCGTGCTACTGGTCTACTTAGAGCAAGTACAACGGGGGGCAGATTGATGGAATTTGATGCAAGTATTTTCCAGTCCACTTTGCGGCAAGGATTATCTGAATGGGATCTTTCTCATTTGGAGGATAGAATTCCCCAAATGCAGGATTTTGCTGAGTTGATCATTGAGACTAATAAAACCCTTAATTTGACTAGAATAGTTGAGTCCGAAGAGATGGCCATCAAGAACTTCCTTGATAGCTTGAGCTGCCTTAATCTCGCATGGCCCGAAAAAATGCGTGTGCTCGATCTAGGGACGGGCGCAGGCTTTCCTGGAATACCCTTGGCTATAGCTCAACCAGGTTGGTCCATAGTTCTTTTGGATTCACTGAAAAAGAGACTGAAATTCTTGGATGATGCGATAGAAAAGCTAAGTATGACGAACGTAAGTACGTTCCATGCTCGCGGTGAGGATGCCGGTCAGGCGCCGGAGCACAGGGAAACTTATGATTTAGTGGTAAGTCGTGCGGTAGCAAGCCTTCCCGTTTTGCTGGAGCTATGTATCCCGTTAGTGCGAGTGGGTGGACACTTCATAGCGTATAAATCCACCGAGGCCGGCGTTGAACTTGAAAAGAGTTCTAAGGCAATGAAAGAGTTGCACGTGCAAAAGGAACAGGTGTTCTCCCTGCAGTTGCCGTTAGATATGGGTGAGCGGAATCTTCTTGTGTTCAAGAAGTTGGGTCCCACTCCACCTGTCTATCCCAGGAGAGCTGGCGTACCCAGTAAACATCCACTAGAATAATAAAATTACCAGAAAGAGTTCTGAGTCCCCAGAGCTCTTTTTTGTTTCTCCATTTTCCAATGGAAGGAACTTAACTCTCCATACAGAAGTAACTAATATTGCTTAGTGAGGTGAGGGTATGAAGCTAACGGAAGTTCTATTAAACCGAAAGCGCAGCGAAGGACTGCAAGAGCTTGAGACCGATAGTTGGAGCGAAAAGATTGAATCGGTTCCGATCGAACTGATCAAAGTTGGGAAATATCAGCCCAGGCAGGAATTTGATGAGAATGCACTTGCCGAATTAGCAGAATCAATTAAAGTTCATGGTCTGCTTCAACCCGTTATGCTACGCAAAGCCAACGTGGGTTATGAGTTGATTGTGGGTGAACGTCGACTACGCGCATGCAAGAGTCTTGGTTGGGAAGTGATTCCTGCCATCATACGGAATGTAGAAGATAAGGAGGCCGCGGAGTTAGCTTTAATTGAGAACCTTCAACGAGCAGATTTGCATGTTTTTGAAATTGCCGAAGGGTATCAGCGGCTGCTTACAGAGTTTGACCTAACCCAAGATGATTTGGCAACTCGGTTAGGTATTAGTCAGGCCAATGTGGCAAATAAAATTAGGTTACTTAAACTACCAGTTCAGGTTCGGGAGGTTATTTCCCGGGAAATGTTGAGCGAAAGGCATGCCCGAGCTCTTTTGAAATTGAAGACCGTTGATGATCAACTGTCCGTATTAGCACAGATAATTGAACAAGAACTTAGCGTCGCCCAGACTGAAGAATTGGTGAACTCTATCGTGGGATCACTAGAGAAGCCCAAGAAAAAGGATGGGCAGCGGAAAGGTAGCCAGAAACTAGTTATAAAAGACTTGCGCCTCTTCTCTAATAGTGTTCGCCAGCTCATTAACACCCTGCAATCGAGCGGGCTCGTTGTGACTATGGATGAGAGAGAAGATGACGAGGCCTATGAGGTGCTTGTTCGAGTTGAAAAGAGACATGGGGGTGAATCTAATGGCTAAAGTGATTGCAATAATAAATCAAAAGGGTGGGGTCGGGAAGAGTACTACAGCTGTAAACTTAGGCGCATATTTGGCCTTGGCGGAAAAACGGGTATTGCTGGTAGATATTGATCCGCAAGGTAATGCCTCTAGCGGAGTAGGTGTGGATAAGCGCCAGGTTACCCGTTGTATGTATTCTGTTTTGATTGATGGCGACAAGATTGAGCGGATCATTGAACCTACTGCCATTGAGAACTTCCACGTGGCTCCCGCCACTATTGATCTGGCTGGAGCGGAGATAGAATTGGTTTCCACCTTGTCTCGGGAGTTCCGCTTGAAAAAAGCCCTAGAGCTGGTTAGAGATCGCTATGATTACATCGTAATTGATGCTCCCCCTTCCCTTGGATTGCTAACTGTAAACGGGCTTACTGCAGCGGACTCTGTGTTAGTGCCTATCCAGTGCGAGTATTACGCCTTGGAAGGGTTAAGCCAACTGGTAAGCACAATTGCAATGGTACAGGAACATCTCAATCCAGCTTTAGAATGGGAAGGTGTGGTAATGACGATGTACGATGTGCGAACCAATCTCTCTCAACAGGTTATAGAAGATGTGCAGACTTACTTCCAAAACACTGTACGGGTGTATAAGTCTGTTATTCCCCGTAATGTTCGCCTCGGGGAGGCACCCAGTTTTGGACAACCGATTGCCCTTTATGATCCAAAAAGTAAGGGTGCAGAAGCCTATGCAAGCTTAGCCCAGGAGGTCTTAGATTCATGAGCACACAAAGATTGGGAAAGGGCCTCAGGGCCTTAATACCTGAAATTGAAGAAGAGTCGGTTGGTACAGGAGTTCAGGGAATTTCGTTGGATCTCATCGAAGCAAATCCCTTTCAACCTAGGCAACATTTTGACCCTGAGAAGCTAGAGGAACTGGCAGATTCTATTAAACAGTTCGGGCTTTTGGAACCGGTAATCGTCCGGAAATGGGGTAAGGCATATCAACTGGTTGCCGGTGAGCGGCGAGTTAGAGCCGCTCGTCTTGCCGGACTAAAAGAAGTACCTGCCTTGCTTCGGGAATTCGAAGATCTGGAAATGATGCAAGTAGCGCTGATTGAGAACCTGCAGCGGGAAAACCTGGATCCGGTTGAAGAGGCAGAGGGATATCAACGTTTGATTACGGAATTTGGTTTTACCCAAGCCCAGGTGGCCGAGGCTGTTGGGAAAAAACGACCATCGGTAGCAAACTCTCTCCGTTTACTTAATTTAGATGAGCAAGAACGGGAAATGCTCCAAAAAGGGTTGTTGTCTACTGGTCATGCGAAAGTTCTTTTGAGTGTGACTAATAAGACAAAAAGGCGCGAGCTTGCCCAGAAGGTTGTTAAAGAGGATTTGAGTGTCAGGCAGTTAGAGGATTTACTGAAAAAGACTAAGAATGTTCCACGTAGAACATTGAAGATGAAGAGCCCCGAACTAGCGGAACTGGAAGCTGACTTGCAGAGACGCTTCGGTACAAAGGTGTCTGTCAGTTACAAAAAGGGAGTCGGGAAAATATCTATCGAATACTATTCGGATGAGGAATTAGAACGTCTGTTGGACCTAATCTCTACACTATAACAGAGTGTTCCACGTGGAACACTCTGTTATTATTCATAGCAGTGTTCCACGTGGAACATCTAAATGGAGTGCAAAGGACCCAGAGCAACTTCTGCCCTCGATGGATGATTGCCAAAACAAAGGGTGAGAGCCTCAGAAATTACATCAGCCATCTGAAGCACAAGGCTAAGGCGGGTGTTTTGTAGTACCACATGTTCCATGAAACCCGCCGCGTTGACTACACCGATTATATGGTAGTGCCCGACTGATGGAAGCTGCTTATTAACACCTGTACCTGGATGTAAAGGTCCTCGCTTAATGGAAATATATCCGATGTTTTTTACTCTGCCGAGGCACGCATCAATCGCAATGATGGTACTTTTCCGGTTTTGCTGGTTAATGTGTGCGATGGTTTCGGATAGGTTTAGTGCGTGGACAGGTTCGTGAATTGTCCCATGAATCGCTACATGTCCAGGTAAGATCCCCTTTTCTTGTTGTTTTAGTAATGCTGACCCAATAAAGGGACCGAGCGAATCACCGGTGGAGCGATCCGTACCAACACAGACAATATCCACGTGGGGACGTAAGGGTAAGGAGGCCAAAGAGACAGCTAGGTGAGCTGCGGAGAGCGGATCGCTCCAATGCGCCCGTCCTATCACATCAGATTCAAGACACATAATGCACCTCCAGCTATGCCTTAGTTACCTTAGTGTATGGCCCTTGTCTTAGATTTATGCATAAACCTGTCCACTTTTCCAGATTCATCTAAAACTCTCTTTTGGAATAGAGTTTGAAGGGGGGGTGGTGTTCTGAGCGGGCGGTTATGGACGGCAATCGGATTGTACGTGTCAGGAATGATTGGGGCAGGGTTCGCTTCTGGTCAAGAGTTGACGGTGTTCTTTGTTAAGTATGGCCTGGCTGGCCTGATGGGAATCTGCCTTGCAGTGTTGTTGCTATTTGTAGGGACAGGATTGGCCCTTCAGTTCTGCGCAAAGCATGGCGTCTCTTCCTATAGCCAGTTCTTAGCGGTGATAGATCCAAAACTAAGTGTCCTCTTGGATTTGCTCTATGCCTTATTTTTGATTGTAGGTGTAAGTGTCATGTTTGCTGGACTTGGGGCTATAGGGGAAACTTCACTGGCAGAGTTCTTCTTTAGAATTGGTTCGGCCTTTATGGTATTTGTGGCCTTATATGGCGGTGTTCAAGGGGTATTAAAGGTAAGCGGTTGGCTTGCTCCCTTTTTGGTTGTAGTGCTCTTAGTTATGGCTATCCATCGTTTAGGTGTTGTAGGGTTTACTAGGCCAGGCTCAAGTCCAGTAGGGGCTTTGGAGGCCGGCACCCTCTACGCTTGTTATAACTTGGGGTTTGCTATTGCGGTTTTAGCCAGTAGTCATCAACACTTAAAGACTTCAAAAGAGCGTTGGCAATTGGCTTTCTTGGGGAGCGTAATGCTAGGGGTTTGCATGCTCGTACTCTATTTAGCCCTTAGTACCTTGACAAAAGAACAGTTACAAGGTCCATTCCCGCTTGTACATTTATTAACGAACGGTGGGCAGATTGGTAGAGTCCTCTATAAGTTGATGTTGTTGGTAGCAATGTACACGACTGCGGTGGCCAACTCTTTAGCTTTGGTAAGTAGGATTACTCAAGTTAGGAGTATCTCGTGGGCGCTGGCCAGCATTGCTGTGGTTGCGGTGGGAGTGATCCTTTCATATTTTGGCTTCGCAAATTTGATTCGCGTAGCCTATCCTCTCCTTGGTCTAGCCGGGCTTTGGATAGTGGCCAACTTGCTACGGGAGTCAATGACGTAGGGTTGGCTTTTAGAAGCCATTTTATGTATAATAGAAGCACATTACAACGTTAAGGAGATGGCTCCGGTGACTCCTCACATCGATGAATTATATGGTCAGGCCTTGGACCTATTAGAAGAATGGGATTTGGATGAAGCTGAGCAAGTCCTAAAAAAAGTAATAGAAATGGATCCCCGCCATGCTCAGGCAATGAACAAGCTTGGTGTAGTATTTGCTAGACGTAACGATCTACGGCAAGCTGAGGATTGTTTCAACGAAGCCTTGGCAATTGACCCAAATTTGGCTAGTGCACATTCAAATTTGGGTAACATATATGCAGAGCGAGGCTGGACTGATCGGGCTAAAGCGGCCTATGAGAGAGCATTGTTCTTGGACCCCGATAATCCCACCGCGACCCATAATTTAGGTGTGCTATACCGAAAAAGTGGGGATATTGGGAAAGGGGTCGATTTGCTGAAGCAGGCAGCTAAGTCTGAGCGCCAGAGACTGCGTAGAGAGGTTAGTACTAATCCAAAGAATCGAAGAGTTGTGCGCGTTGGTTGGACAGTGATTGCAGTTATCGTGCTCGTCCTATTTTATTTGCTCAACAGGTAATATCCACATAGTTATCCACAGGGTCTGTGGATACTGTGTATAACTTTTGGAAAACGCCCTGCTAGCGACGGCGTTTCCAGATCAGGATCATGGTCTTGCGTCGAGCTTTCAAAAACGGATCAAGAACCTTTTTCAACAAATTCACGACACATCCCCCTTATCTGATCCGATAGTTGCCCTTTATATTATCCATGAGGCTGAAAAAGGTGACAGAAGGAAACTTGTTTTTAGTGGAGAAGCAATGTTGATATGATGTAAAGAAAATACAATGGAGGGAGAGGGGAAGTTGAAACAAACACCATTAACCCAAAGGCACCGTGCCATAGGGGCCAAAATGGTTGATTATGCCGGTTGGGAAATGCCAGTGCAGTACACTGGGCTGGTGGAGGAACATAATACAGTCCGTTCCAAGGTCGGAGTTTTTGATCTAACCCATATGGGTGAGTTTGAACTGAGTGGTCCAGGTGCTCTAAAGACTATGAATCTCGTATCCACAAATGATGCCAGCCAGCTGGAGGAGGGCGAAATTCAATATACCTTTCTCACCACCCCCGATGGAGGGATCATCGATGATATCCTCGTGTATAGGACTGCAACAGGCTTTTTACTAGTGGTGAACGCGGCAAATGCGGCCAAGGATTATGCCTGGATTGAGCAACATCTTCAGTCGGATACTTCATTGGTGGATCTCAGCGGGGAGCTGACCTTAATTGCAATTCAAGGGCCACAATCCGCTCCTTTAGTTGAGGAGGTTTTGGGTCTTTCGGTTGATGATTTGAAAAACTATACCTTCATCGAACCTACATACGCGGGAGAAAAGGTACTGCTATCGCGCACAGGTTATACGGGCGAAGACGGTTTTGAACTCTATTTCCCCAATGCCCTTGCTGAGCAGTTATGGGATCGTTTTTTGCAGCAAGGCGAAAAGTTTGGAGTGAAGCCCATTGGTTTGGGTGCCCGGGATACCTTGCGCTTAGAAGCTCGTATGCCTCTTTATGGTAATGACATTAGCGAAGAGACTACGCCCCTAGAAGCCGGTTTGAGTCGCTTTATTAAGTTTGATAAGGATACGTTTATCGGCAAAGAGGCACTGCAAAAGCAAAAAGCTGATGGAGTTGAGCGGAGGCTGATTGCTTTTACCATGATCGATAAAGGTATTCCCCGGCAAGGTTATCCATTGCTCAATCTCGAGGGCGAGGAAATTGGGGTTGTAACCAGCGGTACCCATTCGCCAACTCTTGATCATCCTATTGGGATGGGCTATGTGAAGCTAGAGTATGCAAAAGCAGATTCAGAAATTCTGGTCCAAGTTCGGAAGAAGCAGGCACGTGCCAGGATTATTAAGGGCCGC
>JAAZLQ010000197.1 GCA_012799255.1 Bacillota bacterium | reverse complement strand
ATATAGAACATATAGTACGATAGAATTTTTATATAGTGCCTGCAAGAGGGATAACTGCTGGCAGGATTAGGCGACGCTCTTATTGAGCGTTTCTTCTTTACTGAAGAAACTTAGATTTGTTTCTTTGCTTTTAGCAGCAAATAGTAAGGAGGATTGGATGCAACGTCATAAAAGAATAAAATTTCAATATATCGGGATAATCATCCTGTTGCTATCAATTGTAATGCCAGGTTGTATTAAACCGTCAGAGACTACTGGTAATCGAATAGTATTATTCGGTGAGCCTGAAAATGAATTTGGAAATATTGAATCGCCTTTAACATTTGATTGGAAGCAATGTGAAGGGACGACTCTAAATTTTATTTGCGAGGATAATATAAACGCCAATATTTTATCTAAGGAAAGCGAGCAATTCACGAAGGTCACAGGAATTAAGGTTAATATAAAGCTAATGGATTTTAATACGTTAGAAGAAAAAATAAACATGGAGTTTATATCTAAGACAGCGCAATATGACTTAATCTATGTTGATCCATATAAGACGTTAAATCGATTCTATCCCGGGCTTGAAGATTTGAACAAATATGAAAAGGACCCTTCATTACCTCATATTGTTGGTGGTATCGATAGCTTTTTAAAAGAACATCTGGCGGTTTGCTCATATTTTGAAAACACAGAAAAACTCTATAGTATTCCTTTTGATTCCACCACTTTTATTTTGTTCTATCGAAAGGATATTTTTGATAAATATAAAGCACAAATGAAGGAAGATCTTGGGTTTGAAGCGGATCCAGGCAATAAAGATTTCACATGGGACCAATATATTGAGGTTGCTAATTGGATCAAAGAGAATGTGGATGAAACCGAAATAAAATATCCAAGCCTAACCATGTCAGCGAAACATAATTCAATATATACAGCATTCTCCACAGTTTTGGGAGCTTATGGCGGTAACTATTTCACTAATGATAAAATCTACAACCTCGGAGCTCAAACAAGTTTTGAAATTCAATCAAGGACTACTGAATTTATTTCTGCGTTAAACAAATTCAAAGAAATTGTAGCATTAAATCCGGATAACAGCCAGGGATATACATGGGACCAAGTAGCGGATATGTTTGCAGAGGGTCAAGTTGGCATGATGGTTAATTGGGATGAGAACATCTCCGCTGTTGAGAATTCGGATATTGTTGCAGGCAAGGTTGGTTATAGTACTTTACCGCGGGGCTCGGTCAGGAGTGCTAATATCTATGGTGGATCCGGTATTGGTATTAACAGTTATTCCAGTAGTAAAAAGAAGCTTGCATCATGGATGTTTATTGTATGGGCAACATCTCCCCAGATACAAATGAAAGCATTCTTAGACAAGGATGGAGGTACTTTACCCACTCGAACAGCATTAGTCGATTGGATAGAGGAAAATTACTCGAAAGAAATGCCACAAGTAGTTGCCATGACGATGTCTCAGAAAGAAGAATATGTTTATTACCGACCCAAAATCAGGAAAGGACATGCATTTGAAGATATTATAATCACGAACCTGCATCAAATGGTGAATGAGGATGTGGACGCAAGAAGTACATCCATAAAGATTAAAAGTCAGTGGAGTGAACATCGCTAATTATTAAAGGTGCGTGGCTAGATGAAGATGATCAGAAAAAAGCATAGTTTCCGTATACAGTTTCTTAGAGCTGTTTCAATAATGATAGTACTTTTCATCATTATATTTGTT
>JAAZLQ010000271.1 GCA_012799255.1 Bacillota bacterium | reverse complement strand
CACCAGGCTGCATCTTTGGTGTGATAGGCCTTAGCGGTGCAGGTAAATCAAGCCTTCTTCGCTGTTTAAATCGTCTAGAAGAACCAACTTCCGGTGCTATCTATTTCCATGATAGGAACATATTAACCTTCAATAAAGCGGAATTAAGGGAATATCGTAAAAATGTAGGTATGATTTTCCAACATTTTCACCTGCTTTCTAGGAGAACAGTATATCAAAATATAGCATTTCCTCTAGAGATTGCAGGCGTTGATCAAAAGGAAAAGGATAAAAGGATTAAGGAGTTATTGGAATTGGTGGGATTAAGTCATAAAATCCATTCCTATCCCTCACAGCTTAGCGGAGGTGAAAAGCAAAGGGTGGGTATCGCCCGGGCACTAGCAAACAATCCAGAGGTACTACTGTGCGATGAAGCAACTTCTGCATTAGATCCACAAACCACACACTCTATTCTGTCCTTACTCAAGGAGATCAATAGAAAATATAATATTACCATTATTATGATAACACACCAAATGGAGGTCATTAAGGAGACTTGCCACCGTGTTGCTGTGATCGATGATGGGGAAATCGTGGAAGAGGGTACGGTATTAAAAATATTCTCCGCACCGGAAAATAAACTAACTCGCTCTTTTGTACTGGAAAAAAATATAGAGCTTCCAAGACATTATATGGAGTCGAGGCGTAAAGATACATCAAATAGGTTGCTAAGATTATTTTTTCCACCTGAGCTATCAGACAAACCCATTATTTCCCACATCATAAAAGAATATGATGTGGATGCAAACATATTAGCGGGAAATATAAACTTTATAGAAGATAATGCCTATGGTCAACTGGTAGTAGAGTTATTGGGGGATTCCAATAAAGTTGAGATGGCATACCATAAATTACAAGATTTAAACTTAAAAGTAGAGGTGATAGAAAATGGCACCCTTCATATTGACTAATATTATTTCAATACAAAGAATCCTAGAGATATTAAGTTTATTTCCCAATTCAATATGGGAAACAATCTATATGGTCGCATTTTCCAGCCTTTTTTCTGTATTAATGGGCTTACCTATAGGTATTATTCTTGTGGTAACCAAAAAAGGTAATATTCGTGAAAACATAGTCGTAAACAATATTTTAAATACAGTAATAAATATAACACGATCCGTTCCATTCTTAATTCTAATGATTGTATTGTTTCCTCTAACAAGATTGATTGTTGGGAAAACTATAGGTACCACTGCTACCATTATACCTCTATCCATTGCCGCCGCACCCTTTGTGGCAAGACTCATTGAAAGTGCCCTATTAGAAGTTGACCCAGGTGTAATTGAAGCAGCCCAATCCATGGGTGCAAACTCAAAGGAGATTATTATTAAAGTACTTTTGCCTGAGGCATTACCATCCATAGTATTAGGAATAACAATAACCATCATAAATCTAATAGGGTATTCTGCTATGGCAGGAGCAATAGGAGGAGGTGGTCTTGGAGATCTAGCGATTCGAT
>JAAZLQ010000205.1 GCA_012799255.1 Bacillota bacterium | reverse complement strand
TTTCTGTATTTTGCATACTGCCTTGATTAAACATTCTTTGTGTTGAGGCAAGTTTTACTCCATTACCCATTTGAATACCAACAGGAGTTACGGTATCTTCTGTTGCAGGAGTACCTGCCATTTTTACGGTTTGATAGACGAGGTCTTCAAACTCTGCTCTTTGTTTTTTAAAACCCGTTGTATTCACATTTGAAAGGTTGTTTGAAATTGTATCTATTTGAAATTGCTGACCGTTCATTCCAGTCGCTGCTGTCCATAAACTTCGTACCATAATATACCCCTTTATCTTTTAAATAATTTTGTTTTTATCGTTCTTTGTCTTGTTTTTAACGTATTGATGCAACCTTCGTCCATAAGGTGCTCATCATGCTGTCCCCTGCTTGAATTGTTTTTTGGTTTGCCTCGTAAGCCCTGTTTACATCGATCATTTGTACCATTTCGTTGACTACATTTACATTTGATGTTTCGGTATAGGATTGTAAGACTATAGGTCGCTCAAAACCTTCTGCGCTATAGGCTTCGCCACTTATATTTGTATCTTGATAGAGATTTGAGCCAATTTTTTTGAGATAGCGCTCATTATCAAAGCGAACAAGTTTGAGTCGGTCTATTTCTTCCATATTTTCTTCAGAATACAATACGCCGTCTTCCTTTGCCACGAATTTAATATCTTCAACGTAAATTCGCCCCTTATCGCCTAAAACAGGGTAGCCCTCTTTTGTTTGTAAATAACCTTCTTTACCAACCATAAAATTACCGTTTCGCGTATATCGCTCACCTTGGGGCGTTTCTACAACAAAAAATCCTTCTTCTTGTAAGGCAAAATCGGTGAAACTTCCTGTTTGTTTGAATGAACCTTGTTCGAGTATGGTGTAAAGCTCATTTGTTTCTACCCCAAGCCCTATTTTTCCTATAATCGGTGCTGCATCTGCTGAACCAAAATGTGTTTTATAAACGCCATCGTCATTGAGTCGACGTAAAAGAAGCTCAGGAAAAGATTTATTTACCGCAACATCTTTTTTATATGCTGTTGTATCAACATTTGCAAGATTGTTTGAAATTGCATCTAAACGTGCTTGTTGCGCATTCATGCCACTTGCGCCTATATACCATCCACGAATCATAGTCTACCTCAATTACATGTTCTTATTTTAATTATCGGAGTTTTGAATAATAAATTTACCTTGTTTTATTTTAAATTTAATGTTACCATTAGAAAATCGGAAATACTCTAGGACGGTAGATCTCTATAATGCTAAAAAAATGCTACGCTTTTATAAGTTTTTTGTTGTTTTGTACCTTTAGCCTAATAAGCGCTGAAAATAATCCAAAAAAAACAATAAAAATTGGTTTTTTGCCCAATTATGGCATCAGTTTTCACGGTGAAACAAATAAAATTGAAGGTCATACAGTAGAGTATTTTACTGAACTCTCAAAATTTACTGGATGGTCATATGAATTTCTTCCCCTTGAATGGGAAGAAGGCTTAGAAAGATTAAAAGACGGAAGTATTGATTTTTTTGGCCCCATGCAAAAAACTCCTAGCCGTGAAAAAGACTATCTTTTTTCAAATCGAGAACTCGGTTTTGAGCATAGTCTTTTATATACAAAAAAAGA
>JAAZLQ010000043.1 GCA_012799255.1 Bacillota bacterium | reverse complement strand
TCAAGTAAATATACAATTATGGGTTATGAGCCGAAGCCGATACTTGATCTTCCGGGAACAGAAGTAACTGTACGGGTAACCTCAGGTATGAAAGAAGCAGTCGCCTATTTAGAATTAGCTAACAGTGGCAGAGAAGAGCTAAGTGTGGAGTTTTCACCAGATGATGAAACAGCAACATTTATTTCACCTCTATTTATCAAGGAATATACTATTTATCCGGGTCAAAAGCAATTGATAGCCATACCACTAATTCTGCCAGGTGAGGCGGAAGAACCTTTAGTAGAAACAATTAATTTGACGACAAATGACCTGGACAAGCCAACAACTAATCTTACAATTAAAGTTGAATATCCGGAAGAGGCTTTTAAACCGGACTTAGCTTCCTTTTCAACAACTCCCTCCGATTTTAAAGAAGGAGTAAGTGGCTCAGCTATACAGGTCACCTTTGATGCCTATGCGGCAGCGGGGCAAAGTGATTTAGAAGCCACAATAAATATAGAAGACGAAAATAGGACTGAAATATTAAAGAAAAAGATGGATGTGAATAATCACCAGCTTGGCGCTTATACCTACTATTGGGAGAAACTTGAGGGTCTTTCGGTGGGTGAGTACGGAGTTTATTTCGAGTTCAAGGACACCAAGGACAATGGAAGGGAAAGAGCAGAAGGCGAATATGATTTCACCTTTAGCATAATAGCACCCAATGCCCCACCTGTTTTTGTAGAACCTCAGACTTATGAAAAAAATCTAGGAGTTGTGAAAAGAGGGGAAACAATCACTATCCCATACCAAGTAAGTGACCCGGATGGTGATCCATTAGATATAAATGTATACAGTAATTTATTAGAGCACGGATTGAGTTTAATTGAAGAAGGAAATTCCGGCAGGCTTGAATGGAAGGCTAATGTCAGCGGTGCTCACTCCATCTATTTAACAGCCACGGACCCTTCAGAAAATAGCACTACAGTAATGTTTAACATTACCGAGCTAGAAGACCTAAATTTATTTACAATCTCCCTTGAGGCAAATTTAAGTGATGGAGGGCAGGTTTATGGTAACGGGATTTATAATCCCGGAGAATATGTAATAGTGGAAGCTGTGTCTAGAGAAACATACAAATTTATTAGCTGGACAGAAAATGATGTAGTTGTCAGCACTGACCCAGTCTATATGTTTAAGGCCACCAAAGACAGGGAACTTGTGGCAAATTTTGAGGAGGCAGCGGTTTTCGACTATGACATTGAGGACAACGAAGTGATTATTACAGGTTTCACCGATGATGAGTTTTTAGAAGATTTGGTAATACCAAATGAGATTGAAGGCTATCCAGTAACAGGTATAGGGGATACGGCTTTCTTTCTTAAATATATTAAGAGTGTAAATCTTCCTGAAACATTGACTAGTATTGGAACCTATGCTTTTCATTCAAATCTATTAACAGAAGTAATCATTCCCAATAGTGTTAACATAATTGGTGATTATGCTTTTGGTAATAATGATGATTTAGTAGAAGTTGTAATCCCCAATCGGAATGCTGTTATAGGAGAAGGCGCATTTTCTGGATGTTCACCTGATCTAATTATTTATGGTGTACCCGGCTCAACTGCCAATACCTATGCTACTACGAATGATATTACTTTCAAAGATATAAATGAATATGGTGGGGATATACCAGTAGCCAAATATGCAATAACTGTAACAGATGTAGTAGGAGGTACAGCTACAGTAACAACGAACCCTGCTACTTCAGCGGCAGAAGGGGCTACAGTAACTGTCAATATAGGCAGTGTACAAAGCGGAAAACAATTTAAAGCCATTACCGTTATTGATGCCGACAGCAATAATGTGGCAATAAACAAGATAATAGCGGGCGAGAAATATACTTTTATTATGCCGGCAAAGGCTGTATCGATAAATGTTGAATTGCAAGATGCATCCATTGTAGTACCCGAGAAATACACGGTCACCTTAAACGGCATAGGCACTGGTGCCGCCGGCGCAGGTGATTATGCCGAAAATGAAACAGTAACTATAAATGCCGGTAACCGTTCGGGTTATACTTTTAAGGGTTGGACTTCAACAGATGTGACCTTTGTTAATGCCAATGACCAAACCACAACCTTCACCATGCCTGCTAAGAATGTAACCATAACAGCAACCTGGAAGACCGTTAGCGGCGGAGAGAGTGATAGCGAAAGCAGTAGTGGAAATGGCGGTGGCCATTCTCAGGCACAGATCCAATACTCTATAATAAACAATAATGAATCCGCGCAAAAGACCAATGGCAAAATGAAACTTAGCAGTCAAGAGGCTAGGGCCGGCGAGACAGTCTTTATTACAATAGAGCCTGACCTGGGTTATAAAAACACTATACCCACTGTCTTGGATCAAAACGGAAATCCCATAAAAGTCACAGAAAATAGTGACGGCACTTACAGTTTTCTAATGCCTAGGGGCGAAGTCAGCATAGATACAAAGTACTCAAGAATAGATTATTTTGATGATGTGGATCAAAATGATTGGTATGATGAGGCAGCGTGGTTTTGCGCAGCCCATGGTTTAATGAATGGCACAGGTGAGAGAAAGTTTGACGGTGATGCGGATACCACTAGAGCCATGCTCGTGGTCGTACTTTATAGGCTCTCCCAAAGTAATGAAAGAGGGGAGAATATTTTTGCAGATGTGGAAGATGGTAAATGGTATACGGAAGCCATAACTTGGGCCGCAAAAAACAACATTGTATCCGGTTATGGAAATGGAAATTTCGGTCCTGAAGATATCTTGACCAGGGAGCAAATGGTTGCCATTTTACACAAATACTCCAAGTTCATGGGATACGATATAAGCATAAACGACGACCTAGATGCATATCATGATGCGGATAATATTTCCGACTGGGCCATAGCACAAATGCAATGGGCTGTGGGTAATGGGCTCATAAAAGGTGTTGGAAACAATCTAGTATCTCCACAAACAGGTGCAAACAGGGCCCAATTTGCAGTGATCATGCAGCGTTATTACACTGACTTTGTAGAAAGAATTATTGACTAAATTAATCACTTATAATCTGTATGCAAAAGCGGTTAACCTCTCACCTTTTAGCTATAAATTTGGGTAATAATTATAGCTAATCCGGGAGCGCGCCTGACCTCGAGGGGGAGGGGGGAGGGGTACCCCCATTATTAATAGGGAGGGTCACAGCGAAGCGTCCTAGGGAACCGTTGGTTCCCTAGGAAAAGCCTGAAAGCCTTAGGTTAGTGGGTTCAAATCCCCTTATCTCTACTAAATTAAAAAACTGAGATCGATTAAATCGGTCTCAGTTTTTTAATTGTTCTAAAAGACTATAAACTATTGAAATGATTACATTAATGTTGTAATCGCTACATATACTGAGTATTTAGTTAATCACCTTCTAATACCGTGTAATAAAATGTTAGAGTGTTCTAGAAACTGAACTTTTAAGTCAAAGTCTGGGTATCTAATGCACCATTCATAAGTTAGTCCCCGTAATGCAATAATAAAGTGTTTTGCAATGGTTTCAGGGGCTATCACGTTTTGGAACTCTCCGTGCTGAACACCTAAAGTTATTAGCTCATTAAACAATTTATAGATAACTCTATCGTAGCTTAATAAAGCATTTGTATTCACCGTTTTGGTTATTTGAACCTCATAAATTATCTTCATAGCGTCATAACCTACGATATCGGTAATAACATAAGCTATTTTTTCTACAAGAGAAATAATAATATCAGATATTGGAGTGCCTACTGGAAATGATTCCACATAGGATTTATAATCCAAGTCCACTCTATCTACAGTGTCTGCAATTAGGTTTGTAATGAGGGCATCCTTCGATTTGAAATAAACATAGAAAGATCCTTTAGATACTCCTGCAGTTTCTACTATGGTGTCCACTGTTACTTTGTCAAAACCATGCTTCCTAAACAAACTTTTTGCAGTTTCGTAAATTTTCTTTTTTGTTTCAAGAGCTTGCTCTTTTCTAGTACTTTTTTTCTTCTTCAACAAACTTATCCTCCTATTGACAAAATATTTTATAAAAATTTATAATTATCTTAGTTACTGACTACGGTCATTGACTTCAGTCTATTTATTGGATTTAATTAGATTATAATTTAAATGGGGGTAATTTTCCAGTTGGTAAATTTCCTATCAAATCTTTAAAAGAGCCAACACCAAATAATTCAAAGCCTTTAATCGATTATTAGATAATGTTTCACTATTTCCCCTAATGGTAATTATCTCATGACAAATTTCAGCTCGAAGAATATGGCTTGCTTATTATAAATCGAGAATTATAAAACTGATTTTCTCTCGTTTGTGTGAATAATTAGAGGTCGTAAAGAATTATTAAAATATTATAAAGGAGAGAATAAAAATGAATTTTCGGAGCATGATTTTCAAGAAAATTTCAATAATACTGGTAATGCTAATAGGATACAGTACATTTCTTACAGTGGAAGAGATAAAGGCAGAGGATTATAGAGAAGCAACTGTAACTGGTGAAGTATACGAAGAAACAACTGTAACCAGCGAGGTTTATGAAAATGTGGTACTTGATGTTCCTAAATTATTTGCAAAGACTAGTTCAATTGAAACAATTACGTCTTCCAGAACTATTGGAGATGGAACCTATCAGTTAGCTAGTGCTTTTAAAGGGAGAGTTACAATAGCCAATACTGCAACAAATGTAAAAATTATAGGCAGTGGTACGCAAAACTTATCTAGTGACATTGTGTTTGAAAGTGACAGAACAGGACCAATAGTTCTGACAATAGAAGATCTAAATATTATGGGTGTGACAGCTCATGGTATTGATTTTACTAATGCTGGTAATTTCGATAATAGATTATACATAAGTGGAGAAAACATAGTAATCGGTCTTGCAACAGGGGAACGTGTCATAATAGTGATGGGTGCATTGAATGCTTTAGAATCAAAGGTTTCAGGAACTTTAAACAGATATATTTCGCGCATTACTTAGAGTAATTAGTATAAAATTAAAGGAAT
>JAAZLQ010000403.1 GCA_012799255.1 Bacillota bacterium | reverse complement strand
TTCGGTCCCGATATTCAGGGTATTACAGTATACGGAACTAATGGCACCCTAATATGTCCCGACCCGAACACCTTCGGCGGCCCGGTAAAGCTGCTCGTCAATGGCGGGAAAGAATACGTCGATATGCCTCTTACGCACGGCTACTCCGGAGAGGAGCGCGCTTTCAGGATGCCTGGTTCACAAGAGCAGGATTTCATGGCAATGATGTGGGCAGCAAGCCGCCGCGGAATAGGCGTCGCGGACATGGCATGGGCCATCCGCAACGACCGTGCCCATCGCTGCTCAGCGGAACTCGCGCTCCACGCAATCGAAATTGTCCATGCGGCGGTAGAGTGTGACAGGTCCGGAAAGGTTTATGAGATGACATCCCGTCCCGACCGTCCCGAAGCGCTTCCTTCAGGCTTTATTAGCTGCCCCGAGGCAGTATTTGACACAAATTAAACCGGAGCTAAACCGGCAAATTTATTTATTAACTAATCAATACCAAAATTGCAACAAAAATCAAAGGAGGACGCAAATGTCAAAAAAGCTTAAGGCTGGCTTTATCGGCTTTATGGATATGAGGAAGGACCCCTGGGAGCAACTTGAACAGATAGCAAAGATAGGTTACCGCGGGTCAGAAGTAGCAGACAGAATTATAACCGCCGGAAATGTGGAAGAAAATCGAAAGAGGATGAAGGCGTTGGGCATAGAACCTCTGACTGTCAGCACAATGTCCAGCGAAACCCTCGCCAAGGAAGGTATCGAAAACATGATCAAGCGCGCACAGGCCCTTGACTTAGAGCGCGCCGTCGTATTCCACGGGAAGGTATACTTTACAAAAATGAATAAGCCGGTACCGTCCTATGACGAGGTCATGAGCGAAATAGAATTTCTGCAAAAATGTGCCGAAGCCTGCAAAAAGGAAGGGATCAAGCTTGCTTACCACAACCACGATCCGGAATTTCGCATAAGCTACAATGGACTGACTGTATTTGACATGTTACTGGCCTACGCACCGGATCTCTGGATTGAGTTGGATGTGGGCTGGACTACTTATGCGGGACTTAACCCCGTGGATGTGCTGAAACGAATTTCCCCGCGTCTGTCCGCGGTCCATTTCAAGGATTTCATTCCAGGTCCAGATGTACAGGTTCCACTCTGGGGCAGTGAAGAAAAGTACAGTATGCCAAACTTCTGCTCCCTTGGAAGCGGAGCCCTAGATGTGCACGGATGCCTGAAAGCATGCGCGGAGATTGGAATAGAGTATGCGATAGTTGAGCAGGACTTCATGCACGCGTTGACGCCGATGGAAGCCCTGCAGGTCAGCTATTTGGTTATGAAAGAGTCAGGACTCTTGGAATAATCTAATATAATTACTACTTTTTGTGCAAAGCTGCATCCTCTTTTTCAGCACTCTAGCTGTTTTATTCTGAGGATGCAGCTCTTATTCCATTTAACAGTGTTATCCCTTTACTACTCTTGTTTTGTGATGTTGGTTATTTTATTATCTCTTTACTATCGTTTATTATCACTTACTTGCTATCGTTTGCTTATTATTACTGGCCTATTACCGTTTGCTTATTATCGCTTATCTGATATCATTAAACGTATTATCGCTTAATTAATAATATCATCACCTTGCTTTTCTCATTATGGCTAAATTGCCGCATCATCACTTTTTTATATTACAAAGGAGGGGATG
>JAAZLQ010000388.1 GCA_012799255.1 Bacillota bacterium | reverse complement strand
TACTTGTCAGGTGTTTAAGAATAAGAGCCGATTGATTTTGATTTTAGTGGGTTGATACTGTATAAGAATATTATCCGTTAGTCGAATTGCATACAATCGAAGTTTGTTTATTTCCACCGGAATCGCTTTTATTTTTTGTGCAGGTTTTCCCTCCCGTCTGAAGTAGCGCTCTAGCACTCCATTTTCCTTAATTTTGTCTATATAAGAAACGATCCTTTGAATGTCTCGTGAAAAAGAAGGATTGTTAGCGTACTTATTGATAAATTTCGTAAACTCATTATTCTCCTCATTTTCGAAAAGAATTGAATATATCGCTACGTCGTCACATTGCTCTACGATTTCAAGTGTAAAGTTTCTCCTTGTCTTCACTTTTAAGTTAAGTACCGCAAAGGTATAATTTTTAATTTGTAAAAAAATATTTCCTGATATTATTTTAGCAAATATAGCATTTTTTTATTATTTTATTCCTTTTTATCTAATCTCTGTTTAGGATAAGCTAGTGCAAGAGTCAGTGTCCTTCCAAAGTGTTTTGAGTGGAAATGTTTTACGGCATGCCCCGTGATGCGTGTTTTTTAAAGTCTGTTCATTACGCGTTGAAAAACAACAAAACTCCCCACCAGGTAAGAGCCGAAAAAGATCAATTGAAACAATTCCATGATTTTATACGATCGCAAGGAGTGGAAACTGAATGGAATATTTAAATTGCTTGAAGCGAAAGCATCATCGGCGCCTACCGGTACTCTTTTATCTCGATCTCGCCGTTAAGGGCCAGCAGCGCATTCTCGGCCAGCGCGCCCATCTCGTCCTGCCCTGGGTAGAGATGCACCGGGGCAATGCGGTAGACTCGCTCGATAATCAGGTTACAAAACCACTTGCTGTTGGCTATCCCCCCGGTGATCAGGATCGCGTCAACCTCGCCCTTGAGTACGGTTGACATCGCTCCGATCTCTTTCGCCACCTGATAGGCCATCGCCTCCAGTACCTCCTTGCTTTTTTCATCGCCCTCCTTCGCTTCCCGCTCCGCGACATAGGCATCATTCGTACCGAGATAAGCCATCATTCCCCCTTTCCCCACGATCATCTCGGCCATCTCCTCATGGCTATATTTCCCACTGAAAGCTACCTTCGGGAGAGTTCCGGCGGGCAGCGATCCCGAGCGCTCCGGTGAAAAGGGGCCATCGCCATCCAACCCCTGGTTCACGTCTACTACCTTCCCTTTGTGGTGGGCACCTACCGTGATTCCCCCGCCAAGATGCACCACGATCAAGTTCATCTCCTCGTATTTTTTCATGATCGACTTGGCGTGCGAACGGGCAATCGCTTTCTGGTTCAGCGCGTGAAAAATAGATATTTTCTCGAACAAGGGATGTCCCGTGTAGCGGGCCAGTGGTTGCAGTTCGTTCACCACCACCGGGTCGGCGATAAAAGCCTCTGCCGATGGAAGTAGCTTAGCGATATCCGACGCGATCAGTCCTCCCAGGTTGCTGGCGTGCTCGCCGCGGCGGCACTCCATCAGGTCTTTTTTCATCGCCTCGTTCACGCGAAACACTCCCGCTTCAATCGGTTTCACCAACCCTCCCCGGCCAATCACCGCGTCGATCGTTTCGAAGGGAATATCCGCGTTCTTCAACTCCTCGTAAATCATATCCCTGCGGTATTCAAACTGATCGGTAATACGTTTGAAGGCGCGCAGTGCTTCCGGTGGATGTTTGATGGATTTCAGGAATATTACTTTCTCTTGTTGGTAGATAGCGATCTTGGTGGATGTCGATCCCGGGTTAATCACTAAAATACGGGTAGTTGTAGCCATGGTTCCAATATTATTAGTTTGTTGTTTTCTTATCCGATGCACGCGGCCAACGCGATGGAGAGGAGCCTGCTCCGTTCATCATCGGAGCGCGACGTGAGCACGATGGGTGCCGATGCTCCGAGTACCACGGCAGCCGAGACAGCCCCACCCAAAAAATTGAGCGCTTTATAAAGCATGTTCCCGGCTTCGATGTCCGGCACCAGGATCATGTCGCAATCACCCGCGACCTCGCTTTCAATTCCCTTGTGATTGGCCGCTTCCCGGTTCACCGCGATATCAATCGCGAAAGGGCCGTCCACGATGCATCTTGTCAACACTCCATTTCTGTTCATCTTTCTCAGCCGGGCAGCATGCACGGTAGCCTCCATTTTGGAGTTCACGGTCTCCACTGCGGCAACCACGGCCACCTTCGGGTTTTCAACACCTATCCCGTGGCACGCGTTCACCGCGTTCTGTATGATTTGTATCTTCGCCTCCAGATCGGGAGCGATATTCATGGCAGCATCGGTCACGCCAAACACTTTATCCCAACTTTCACTTACATTTCCACGCAATCCTGTCCAGAATGAGTCAGGACGATCCCCTTGGCGGTGACTGTGACCTACATATTTTTATTTTCTTGAACGGCGC
>JAAZLQ010000136.1 GCA_012799255.1 Bacillota bacterium | reverse complement strand
GTTGTCGAAACATTGGCAACCGCACTACCTGAGATCATGCCCATGAGCCCTGAAGATATAACAGCTGCCTTAGCAGGTCCAGAATTACCTGAACTGGATGACTTCATCCCTATATCTATCAAGAGTTTACCACCACCGCAAGTGGAGAAGAGGGCTCCAAAGACTATAAAATAGAACAAGGAGGTTGTTGAAGTGTAAAGAGGTGTTCCATAGATACCAGCAGAGCCCAGTATCATGACTTCAGCAAAGCTCCTTAGGTTTGTACCCTTGAAGGCTAGAATCCCTGGAAAATATGCCCCAAACCAGTCATAAAAGATGAAAAATATGATAAGACTGTACAAGACGTAGCCCAAGGTCCTTCTTACAGCCTCAAGTAAGACAAATATACTTACAAAGGTGACTATGTAGTCGATGGTTTCTACTGGATGAACATACTGGACACGATTGATCAATCTATCAGTCTGGCTAAGGACATAAATCAAAAGGAAGATAACTCCTATATAGCAAACTGCCTGATAAATCTTAGCCAAAATATGGTCTGACTTTAAGGGCTTAACCATAAATACCACCAACAAGGCGAGAACCAGATGTATAGGACACTGTAGTATGGGGTCAAGGGGTCTAATCATGGCTATATATAATTGGAATAGCATGAAGATACCCATTATTGTGGTTAGCACCTTATCTTTATTGATTAAAGATTTCTTGGCAATCATCTGATCTTACTCCTCTCTCTTGTGGTAAAAGGCAGACCACGGGTCTGCCATCTACCTATTTAACATATCCTGCATCTTCGAAGTATTTTAAAGCTCCTGGATGAATCTCTGCCCCTGTAACTTCAGGCTTCCATGCCTCTTCAGGATCTAAGTTTGCTAAAGCAGCTATTTGTGTAGCCAAGTCTTCCCTGTTCTCTATCAAGCTTTGGGCTAGCTTATAGGCTAAATCATCACTCATACTCTCATGGACTAGGATTACCTGTTGGGATCCCACTGATTTAATGGCTTCAGTTTGCCCATTCCAGGTATTTGCCTCTATAGTAACAGGACTAAAGCCCATAGTTCCTAGTTTAGCTAGGGTTTCATCCGATAGTTGCGGGAAGAACATGTCAGTTGTCATGCAAAGTTCTGTGGTGTTAGCCTGGCCTGCAGCTACGTGGTCCACCGTCATATCAGCCTTGCCGTCTTGTAGGTAGGATTTGATATTGTCCCCACTCATCATGATGACCTCGCCGCCCCAGTCTTCTATGTCTTCAACAGTTAGGTCGAAAGCCTCTAATAACTTCATACATGCTAGGTTTCCGAGGGATCCAACATTCTTGATAGCTATTCTTACTGGATGTTGTTTTTCAACTAATTCTTCTACTGATTCTATTCCGGTCTTATCTACGAAATCTTGAGTAAAGAGTACATTTAAGAAATCTCGGCCTAACCCACCTGCAATAACCCTTACACTCTTAGTTGGTGGACTATCCAATACTCCCTCTTCCACTGACCATTTTGCTGGTCCAGCGTTACTCATGATGATGTCTGCCTGTTCATTTTCAATTATTATAGGAGCTCCTACTCCACCTGGAGATTCTGTAGTTAGGTCTATGGTTGCATTATCACCAAGACCCTTAGTAAAGGCTCCAGCTATAGCTGATGCATATTGGTAGGCACCAGTTCCTACCTCTTGGGTAGCAAAGGTTAGGTGAATCGGATCTTCTGTCTTGCCTTGATTACCATTATCTGATGGAGTTTCCTCTCCACCCTTATCTGATGAAGCAGGCTCTTTTGAGTCAGAGTTACAAGCCATTAGGGTTAAACCTAGTATAAGTAACATTACCAACAGAATAAGACTCTTACTTTTTTTCACGACTATATCCTCCTTCTAATTTTTAATTTTTTGATAGTCTTATAGCATAATCTATTGCATTCTTGAGACTAAGCTCACTTGCTGTACCCTTCCAAGCCTTTCCAAAGGCTGTTCCATGGTCTACAGAGGTCCTAATAATAGGTAAGCCTAGGGTGATATTTACACCAGATATTTCCTTCCACACCTGCCTTTCCTTATCATATACAAAGCCTAGAACCTTTAGCGGTATATGACCTTGGTCGTGATACATGGCTACCACTATATCATACATACCTCCGTAGGCCTTTGAAAAAATAGTATCTGGGGGAACTGGACCATCCACATCTATCCCCTTCTCCTTGGCAAGTTGGATTGCCGGAATAATTTCTTCCATTTCCTCATGGCCAAACAAGCCATTTTCTGAGCTATGGGGATTTAATCCTGCCACAGCTATCTTGGGGTTTTCAATGCCAATCTTTTTACAAAACTCCTCCCCAATCACTATCAAATCATATACCCTGTCCTTCTTTACTAGGTCGCAGGCCTCCCTCAGGGAAACATGGGTAGAGACATGCAGGACCCTTAGGTTTTCATGGGCTAGTAACATGGTATACTTTTCTGTTTTAGTCTTCTCTGCATAAAACTCAGTATGACCTGAATAATTGTATCCTGCTAGGTTTATGGCCTCCTTATTAAAGGCGTTGGTCACTGTGGCATGGATTTTTCCATCCAAAGCCAGATCTATCACCTTATCCACGTATTGAAAGGAAGCCTCTCCTGCCTCCTTGGATACAAGCCCAGGTTTGATGAGATTCATATCTGCATTTTCCAAGTCATAAACGTCTATTGTTCCATAAGTAAAAACTGCATCATCTACATCTTTTATCGCATTCACTTGAAAGTCCTCTTTCCCTATAAGCTCCAAGGCCTTCCTCATAGTAGAGGCATCACCTATTATCAAGGGGTTGCACCTATCATAAATCTCCTTATCCACTAGGACCTTGGCACTAATCTCTGGTCCAATACTGGCAGGGTCCCCCATGGTAATGCCTATTATCTTCTTAGTCATGTCTAGTTCTACACCTCCCTTCACTCCCCTCATTTAAGTTCTGGATTTTCCTCTATAAAGTTTCTAATAGCCTCCAAGCCTTTCTCTGGAACTAGGTTAAAGGGTGACCGGCATTTGCCTACGTCATAACCCATCATGCTGACTGTCTCCTTGATAATGGTATTTGAATTACCATATTTAAATAGACCCCTGTATTTAGTAATCCTATCCTGCCTGTCCTTGGCCTTTTCCAAGTCATCTGCCATAAAGTAGTCATAGATTTCAGCCACGGTCTTTGGATATGAGTTTGAACAACCAGCAACAGCTCCATCCCCACCTGCCTGTAGGGTAGGTAATATTAGGGAATCATTGCCTGATAGGACTATGAAGTCCTCCCTCTTCTTCTTAATCTCTAAGTAGGCTAGAATATTTAAAAAGTCTCCGCTACTATCCTTTATCCCAACTATATTATCTATCTCACTCAGCCTCTCCACCGTTGCCGGTAGGAGTTTATTACCGGTCCTAGCTGGAATATTATAAAGGATTATAGGTAGGTCAACCGCCCTGGCAACCTCCCTGAAGTGATGGATCAATTCATCCTGGGAGGCCTGGGCAAAATAGGGGGTTATGATGGAAAGGGCATCTGCACCCAATTCCTTGGCTTTCTTTGAAAGCTCCACTGTATCCTTGGTGGAGATGCAGCCTGTTCCAGCATAAACAGGGATTCTTTTATCCACTTTAGAAATTGTAGCCTCCAAGACTGATACCTTCTCTTCCCAGTCTAGGGCGTAGGCTTCACCATTGGTTCCTAGGGGAAAGATTCCGTGTATTCCAGCTTGAATTAGTCTATCTACTTGCTCTTCTAAACTCTTAAAATTGATACTCCCATCTTCATACATGGGTGTTATGGTTGGAGTAATTATTCCTTTTATTTTCATACTGGCCTCCTTACATTATCTTCCTATATACCCTCTTGATGTTCTCAAGTTTGTACTCCTTCTTATTATTTCTTAAAAGCCTCTGGACCGATAGGGCTGCCTCTGCTAAATAGTCCAGGTCCTCCTCTCCAATATTGAACTCTGCTAAATTTGATGGAATGTTGATTTCCGCTAATAGTTCCCTCAGCCAATCCAGTACCCACTGGGCCTTGCTGTCCTTACCATCTAGAGGATTGATATAGTCATAGATCTCCTCCAATTCCGTCTCTATTGTTTCAAAATTCTCCTCAAAGACCGGGACTAGTAGAATAGCATTGGATAGGCCGTGGGGGATTCTGTACTTTCCACCTAAGGGATAGCTAAGTGCATGTACAGCTGTTGTTCCTGCAGATGCAATAGCTATCCCTGCATAAAAGGAGGCTAATAACATATTCCCTCTTGCCACCATGGAGTCAGTCTTATAGCTTTCTAGTAAATTATCATGGATGAGCCTTATAGCTTCCAAGGAAAACAAGTCACTTAGTTGGTTGGCCTTGTTGGATGTATAGCATTCTAAGGCATGGCAGAGGGCATCGGTCCCAGTGTAGGCAATTAGCTTTTGGGGCAGCTCCCTAATGGTTTCTGGATCTAGAATGACGTAGTTGGGCAACATCTCACCACTGACAATTCCAAATTTCAAATCCTTTTCAGGTATTAGGACTATGGAGTTTGGAGTTGCCTCTGCTCCGGTTCCACAGGTGGTTGGAATTATCAGGGTATCAATTCTCTTTTTTGCCAGGCCAGCGTCATCTATCAAGTTATTAACGGAGGTATCCTTACTCATGACACTGATTAGCTTTGCTATATCGATGACGCTGCCCCCACCAAATCCAATTAATAAGTCTGGCTTCCATTCATCCACCTGCTCAAATACCTCTTGTGCTTCATAGGTTGTTGGCTCAGCAGGTAGATTATTTATCTCCTTAAAATCAAGGTCCATTCCTTCTATTATCTTTTTTAATTCCCGGTAGGCTTGATTCTTATCAGCGCTTTCATAGGTAAGGACTAAAACCCTTTGATACTTCGAAACGATTTCCTCAACCCTAGAAATAGCTCCTTGACCGATAAATACACTAGCCGGAAAGTTGACCAATATCTCTCTCATCATCCACCCCTTCTTTCAACTTTTCACTAATCCTAACAAAGGCATCAGGAGAACCGAATCCACCTGACTTGGATATAATTGATATATCATGACCTTCGTGAACTGTTTTTGACTGAACTATTCCATCTATCAATTCCCTACCAGGGATAATAGCTTCTAAGTTTGAGTAGTTGAAAAATCCCCTTAGGGTGTCACCACCTGTAATTAAAATGTTAATCCGCTTATCTTCCTGGAAGAGGATTTGGACCAGTTCACCTATTCTATCGGCTATTCTGAAGCGTTTTTCAGTAGCTAGCTTCTCTACCTCACCAAATAGACTACTTAGGTAGATAACTGCCTCCTGTCTCTTGGATAGCTCCTGCCTGATTCTATCAAGTTCCTTGAGTCCATAACCACTATCCCAAGAGAAGTCCGGCCTGCCCAGCTCATCCTTATCCAGACAAATATCCCCAAAGCCCTTTTCTAAGGCATGTTTTATTTGGGAACGGGTCACTGGATTTACACTACCTGAAATCACCAAAAACCTCTCATAGGACTCAAATCGCAAGGGTTCCACCCGCCGGAAATCTAGTAATTCCGTCAATACATCTAAAAATCCAGCACAACCCGCCAGTAGCTGAATCCGGTTTTCCTGTTTCAGCCTGCTTGCAATCCTATAAATGTCATCATTGGTCTGGGCATCATAGATGATGATCTTTTTTTCATCATCCTCCTTTAGGACTTCCTTGGCCTCTAGGGTCAGGATGTCACTCTGTTGGGCTATGATATCCGCCACCCTGGAAAATAAGACAGGTTCAAAGGGGTCCTGGGCAAAAACAGACCTATTAAGCTGAACTCCATCTATATAATGAATTCCATCTATAGTATTCCTCTTCAAGTCCGGATAGGCTGGTATAAAATGCAGCTCCTTGGATTCTGAGAAATCTAAAAGAGTGGTCAATTCACTGCCTATGTTGCCCCTTAATGCCGAATCTGTCTTCTTGTATATGTATTCTGGTTTATACTCCTTAAACCCTTCTAGAATAAACCTTATCTTCTTACTGGCACTAAGAGGATCCATATGCCTAGAGTCAGAGTCTATGACTATGACGTCATACTTTTCAATATTCTCTTTTGATAGTTTGTTAGGATTTACCTGAACCAAGACAGACATATTTCTATTGGATAACTTGACGGCGGTATCCAGGGCTCCAGTCATATCATCTGAAATTACCAGCATTCGCACATCTATCAACTCCTGTTAACTAAATATTAGCAAGTCTTGAAACTAAAGACAAAGTTTTAGAAGGTGAGTTTAGTATTTATTTGAAACATAAATTAAATTTTTCTGAAAATTGTTGCATAATGAATCATGCTATGGTATTATCTAAGAAAAAAAGTCGAATTGTTTCAACTTGAGAATCTTAGCTGGAAAGAGGTGAAAAGATGAGGAAGATAAAAGCCCTGGGGGTAGCCCCCTATGAAGGAATTAAGGAACTGATGAAGAAGGTGGTCAGCAGTAGAAGTGATTTGGATTTGGATCTCTATACCGCCAACCTAGATGAGAGTATAGAGATTATCAGGGAAGCAAAAAAATCCCAAATCAACTATGAAGTAATTATTTCCAGGGGTGGTACCGCCCACCTGCTGGAAGAGTATGTGGACATACCGGTTATTGAGATTAACTTCACCATATCCGATATCCTACAGGTCATGAACGAGGTAGACATAACCTCTACAAATTACGCCATAGTTGGCTATCCCAATTTAACCAATATAGCTAGAAACCTATGTAACATGCTGAATCTAGATGTAGAGATCTATACCACCTATAGCTCGGAAAATGTAGAAACAACCTTAGAGCTTTTAAAACTAAAGGGAGTAGAGCTGATCCTAGCCGATACCATAAACTATGAAAGGGCCAAGGCCTATGGCATAAATGCTAAACTTGTGGTGTCCGGTGAAGAGAGTATAAAGCTAGCCTTTAATGAGGCTGTAAAAATAGGCAAGGTCTATAGGGAATTGCAATTAGAAAGTAGTCTTTACAAGTCCCTTAACCTCATGGACGATTGTGACAATTATATATTTGATTCCAACTATAACCTGGTTTATTCTTCATCCAATGATGAATCTGACCTGATAAAAAATTTATTGATGGAAAAATCCAATGAATTGACCATTGGTGAAGTCAGTAATTTTTTCAAAAACCATGATGGCAAGGGCTTCCACATCTATATAAAATCAGTCTTCATATCAAAGGATGTCTATTACTTGATAAGGGTTAAGGCTATTGCCCTGGAAGGAAGCTATGACAAGATCAATATTATTGATAGGAAGGAGG
>JAAZLQ010000162.1 GCA_012799255.1 Bacillota bacterium | reverse complement strand
TTAAAAACTTGCCCCTTGCAGTACGGGAGCCTAGCAATTACGCGGCTCGGGCAGAGGTGATGTGGGCGGGAACAGTGGCCCACAACGGCTTTTTAGATACTGGTCGGATTGGGGATTGGGCCTGCCACTCCATTGAGCATGAACTAAGCGGAATTTATGATATCCCCCATGGTGCAGGTATGGCAGTGCTACTTCCTGCTTGGATGAGCTTTGTGCTCGAACACGATGTAAAACGCTTTGTCCAGTTCGCAGAGAGGGTTTGGGGTTTACCTAAGGAAAACTGTGAACCAAGGATGCTAGCTAAGGAAGGAATCGCCCAGATGCGGAAGTTTTTTGCCGATTTAGAACTTCCAACTAGTTTGCAGGAGTTAGCTATCGACGATTCTAGGTTTTCTGAGATCGCCGAGAAGTGCCTTGGTGAACAATCCACTGTAGGGAACTTCCTACCTTTGACAGCAGAGGACATTGTGGAAATCCTCAAATTGGCTAGATAGAGGTGTGCAAGGATGCAAATTCCAATTCTAAATGGGCAGATTCAACAGATTGTAGATAAGTTGCGTGCAGACACCCAAGTCCAAAGCGCTCTCCACTTCTTGCAAGCCGATCATCAGGCCACAATTAAACAGCAAATGGAGCTAGCTGCAATTCCGGCCCCGACCTTTCAGGAAGAAAAGCGGGGCGAAGCCTATCGAGGTATGTTAGAGCGGGCAGGTCTAGAAAAAATAGTTTGCGATAGGGTGGGAAATGTCTACGGACATTGGGCCGGGCAAGGCTCAGGGCCAACTCTCGCAGTATTCGCCCATTTGGATACCGTCTTTCCGCTAGATACACGAGTAGTGCCCGAAGTGCGGGATGGGAGAATCTATGGACCTGGTATTGCCGATGATAGCCGAGGTTTGGTAACGGTTCTTACCATTTTAAGGGCGTTAAGGGATGCAGAGATTCGTACAGTGGGCAGCATTATTTTTGGCGCCTCTGTCTGTGAAGAAGGTTTAGGAGATCTCAAAGGCGTGAAAGCGTTTTGTGCGGAGCACCCCAATCTTTCGGGCTTTATTGCCCTTGAACCGGGTAGAGCCGGTTTAATTACTTATGAGTGTACAGGGAGTAAACGTTATAAAGTAAGCTATAAAGGACCTGGTGGACATAGCTTTAATGACTTTGGGAAGCCCAGTGCTACCCATGCTCTGGGGCGTGCCATAGCAAAGATTGCCGATTTAGAGGTGCCCCAAGAGCCGAAGACAACCTTCACTGTGGGAGTGGTGGAGGGGGGAAGCTCTGTGAACAGCTTAGCGGCTGAAGCACAGATGCTTGTTGATTTAAGGTCCACTAGTGCCGCGGCTTTGGAGGAATTAGAAGATCGGGTGCTCCAGATTGCAAAATCTAGCGCGGCAGAAGAGAATCGGAGATGGAATAACGGAGAAGTTGTGGTTGATCCTCAGCTCGTGGGCAATCGCCCTGCTGGTAGCCAAGAAAAGGGTGCCACCATTGTGCAAGTTGCGGCCAGTTCTGCCCAGGCGTTGGGGTTTGCTCCAACCACCCAAGGCCCCAAGGGTACCGATGCTAATGTTCCCTTGAGTTTAGGGATTCCCTCAATCACACTAGGGTGTGGTGGGGATTTTGCGAATGTCCATTCGTTGGGAGAATGGTTTAATCCAGACGAGGCCTATTTTGGTCCCCAACAAATCTTATTGACTATCTTGGGGCTCGTTGGTTTGCAAGGTGTGAGTGCACCACTGCTTAAAGAAAGGAAGGTAGTCTAATGAAACTAGGTGTGAATACGGTCGATAATTTTAGTGGCGATCATATTGCCCTAAATGTGAGACCTGACTTAGATGAACTCTCAGTTGTTGAGCATGTGAAGAAACTCCACCAGGAACTAGGTGTGGACGTAGTAGAACTGCCGGCGAACATGATGGTGGTTAGTCCCCATCTCTTTACTGAGCGCACAATTACAGCTTTGGCAGAGTACCAAGGGAGCTCTGGAGTTGGCTATAGTGTGCATCTTCCGTTTAGAGGTTTAGATGTTTCTTCGTTCTGCCGCCCAATCGCCCAGGCCAGTGTAGCTAGCTACAAGCAGATCATCAACCAGCTAGAAAAGTCTTTAAATGTGGAGCATTATGTAATGCACTTAACCGAAACAATGCTCAAACAGGTTGTGGCCAAACCCCATTTAGAGCAAGAAACTAAAGCGAAAATTTCAGAGTTAATGTATGAGCAAGCTAAAGTGGGGATTAAGGAGATTATGAAAGATGTACCCCAGGACAAGCTTTTGCTCGAAAACATCAAGAGTGGCTGGCAAGAGCCGTTTGCCATAGCTGAAGAGCTAGATCTTGGTATCTGTTGCGACATTGGCCATCTGCTCTTAGATGGTTTGAATGTTACAGAGATCAACGAGGTGGTTGCTAAATATCGTCCGTTGATTCGCCAGTTCCATTTCCATGATGCGGTGGAATGGACTTTAAAAGATGGTAGAACGGTATTACAGGACCATGTGGCCTTAGGTACCGGCATATTAAACGTAGAGGAAGTGCTAGATGGCATACTAGCCGATTTTCAAGGTGTGCTCATGATCGAAGTAGGGCGCTGGGAGGCAGCGCAAGAGAGTGTTAGGGTAGTGAAGGACTATCTACAAAACCGAGACTAGAAGGGGAATGACCCCTTCTTTTTTTGTAACCAAGGATCTTTGTTCTGTCCGAGGAACTATTACAATGTATTTCTATTTTATGGAGGGAACCAGATGGAAATCGTGGTAGCGGGTCACCTATGTCTTGATCTTATTCCCGATTGGAAAGTGGGTAATCTAGCCTCTCTAAAACCAGGTAATATGATTAAGGTGGAAGGGTTGACGTTTTCCACTGGAGGGGCCGTCTCCAACACCGGTGTTGCCCTCAAACGTCTTGGGTTTAGTCCGGTACTGATAGCTCGCATAGGTGATGATTATGTTGGTGACATCATTCGGAGCATTTTGCAACAGGAAGAAATAAAACTTGATCATATTACTTGCGTCTCAGGTGCAACAACGTCCTATACTATTGTACTAAATCCACCAGGAACAGATCGGGCCTTCATTCACTACCCAGGAACAAATGACACCTTTACCGCTGATGATGTGACTCTTACGGATATAGATGCCGGAATTTTCCACCTTGGCTATCCGCCCCTTATGAGAGAACTGTACATAAACAGGGGTGAAAACCTGGAGAGGCTTTTCAGGAGAGTCAAGGGCGAAGGATGGATCACTAGCCTAGACATGGCCCTTCCAGATCCCAACTCAGAAGCAGGTCAAGCCCCTTGGTGGGAAATCTTGACCGGTGTGCTTCCCCATGTTGATCTCTTTTTGCCGAGTCTAGATGAACTACTATTTATGATGGATGTGGACAAGTTTTATGCTGTGCAAAGTGGCTCGCTTTCAATAAGCACCCAGCTTTTGGATGATTTGAGCCAGATGCTCTTAGACATAGGAGCTAGCGTGGTAGGAATAAAGTTAGGTGAACAAGGTCTTTATTTGCGTACGAACAAAGGTATAGGGACAGTGTTTGGAGAAAACTGGGAAAATAGACAATTGCTTTCACCCGTTTTCAAGGTAGATGTACAGGGAACTACTGGTGCTGGTGATACTACCATAGCAGGTTTCTTGGCAGGATGTGCCCTGGGCAAAGACCCTGAAGAGGTAGTCACTTTAGCCAATGGTGTGGGGGCATGTTGTGTTGAAGCGCTCTCGGCCATTGAAGGTATCCCTAGTTTATCTACAGTTCAAGCCCGTATTGAGCGAGGCTGGCGTAGGATTCCTCCAACCCTTGATCATAGCGGATGGATTTCTGGTCAGGATGGGCTCCTGTATGGACCGAAGGATAAAGTTCAGTAGAGAGGAGTTTGCTAAATGGCTTTGGTGACGTTAAGGGAAATGCTTCAAGACGCGGTTCTTGGGAAATATGCGGTGGGGTCATTTAATGCTACCGACTACAGTATGGCAGAAGCCATCTTAGAAGTAAGCGAAGAGAAAGGCCTACCAGTTATTCTCAGTGTCGCAGAAGTTCACTTCCGCTATCTTGATCTGGAACATTTTATCCCCTATTTACGCCAACGTATTGAAAAGATGACAACACCAGTAGTACTCCATTTAGATCACGGACTTAGCCTAGAAACAATCCAAAGGGGATTAGAACTTGGTTTTTCCTCAGTGATGATCGATGCTTCAAAGCTCCCCTACGAAGATAATGTGAAGATTTCTGGTAAAGTGGTAGAGTTAGCCCGCAAATATGGTGCTAGTGTTGAGGCGGAATTGGGGCAAGTTGGTGGTGGCGAAGGGGATTTGACCGCAGGTACTGCAGCAGACCCTCAGTTTTACACTGATCCAGAACAAGCGGCTAGTTTTGTGAAAGAAACGGGCATTGATGCCTTGGCCGTAGCGATAGGAACAGTGCATGGTCCCTATAAAGGCGAACCCCATTTAGAGTTGGAGTTATTACAAGAAATTCGTTCTAAAGTTGCTATTCCACTAGTGCTACATGGGGGCTCTGGCCTGAGTGCAGAGCAATTCCAACAGGCAATTGCTTGTGGGATCAATAAAATCAATTTTTTCACTGAATGCTCCTTAGCTGCAGTTGAGGAAGTGCGAAATGTGTTGGTGGCTGGTCAGCCCGTTAGTTACCCAGACCTTATTCAAGCCGCGAAACAGCGGATACGCGAAGTTGTGGAGAACCAGATGGAAATTTTTGGAACCCGTCCGATTTCGAAAAAATAACAAATTGAGGAGGCTGTGTTATGTTAACCAAGGAACAAGTGGAAAAGGCTAGAAAACGCGCGGTTGAGTTTTTTGACAAGGCTGGCATCGTTTTAACCGATGAGGAGAAACAGAACATTGAAGTTGCAGACTTCGGTTTAAATGACCTAGAAAACACGGGGTTACAGCTGGTAACCTATATCAATACGGATCGTTATTGTGCCAAAGAAATGGTTCTTTTCCCAGGGCAAACCTGTCCCGAGCATAGACACCCTGATCGCAATGGGGAAAGGGGAAAACAGGAGACTTTCCGCTGTCGTTTTGGGGAGGTATATCTGAACATTGCTGGTCCTCAGACGGATAATCCAGTTTCACGGCCTCCTAGTGGTGATGAGGAGTATTATACTGTCTTTCATGAGATCAGATTACTGCCAGGTGAGCAATACACAATTGATTCTGACACGCTACATTGGTTCCAAGCTGGGCCGAATGGGGCAGTGGTTTCTGAGTTTTCTTCGACAAGTGATGATGCGTCTGATATCTTTACCGACCCCCGTATTAAACGGATTCCTGAGACTGAAGTGTAACAATATTCTAAAAAAATAAACCTCCTTCGCATTAATGCACAAAGAACTAACTAAACGTAACAAATAGTTGACAAGAGTGCAAATGACAAAATATAATTGGAATAGCATATTTTGCCAAAGGAGGAGTAAGTGTTGAGAAGACTAGCAGTGTTGGTATTGGCCGTAACAATGGTTTTAAGTATGGTCGGTGCGACATACGCCCAGTCACAGTTTGAGGGGATCAAAGTCGGGATTACGTTCATGACCACCAATAACCCATTCTTTGTCGCCATGTTAGATGCTGTAAAAGAAGAGGTCGAAGGTAAACTGAAGGGTACAGTAATCGTTTCTGACGGACAGTTTAATGTATCTAAGCAACTATCTGACGTTGAGGACATGATTGTCCAGGGTATCGACCTGCTACTGTTCAATGCAGTGGACTCTGACGCAGCTGAACCGGCGGTTTTCCTGGCTAAAGAAGCTGGTATTCCGGTAGTCTGTCTCGACGTGGACGCTGCCGGTCCGCGGGACATGTTTATTGGATCCGATAACTATGGCGCCGGTGTTCAATGCGGTGAGTACACCGTACAGCGGCTAGGTGGCAAGGGAAGAGTTGTTATCATCAACGGTACTCCCATTACCTCTGTGCGGGATCGTTATCAAGGCTTTAGAGACGTAATTGCCAACTATCCTGATATTGTAGTGGTAGCTGAGCAAAATGGTGAAACCAACTTGACAAAGTCCATGGAAGTTATGGAAAACGTACTACAAGCTCAACCACATATCGATGCAGTTTTTGGAATCAATGACCCAACAGCCCTAGGTATTTTGGCTGCTGTTCAATCTGCTGGTAGGGAACATGAAATGTTTATCACTGGCGTTGACGGCTCTCCTGACGGGGTTCAGGCAATTCTTGACGGTACTGCCATGGCAGCTACTTCTGCCCAGTCTCCAGCAACAATTGGACGTTTGGGTGTGGAGTACGGCCTGAAGATTTTAAGTGGAGAAGAAGTTCCTGATTTCGTACCTGTACCTGTAGAACTGATCACCATTGAAAACGCCGAAGGGTTCAGCTGGTAATTCTTGTGAGTCTTAGTGAGGAAGGTCTCCAGTAGGCCTTCCTCCTTTACTAGTAAGAAGGTGGTTGGGGTATGGAAAACATTCTTGAGATGAAGAGTATCTGCAAAGCGTTCTATGGGGTGCAAGCTTTGAATAACGTGGATTTCACTGTTCGAAAAGGTGAGACCCATATCTTGCTTGGAGAAAATGGTGCGGGGAAATCTACGTTAATGAAGATTCTTAGTGGTGCCTATCAAAAGGATGCTGGTGAGATTTATTTTGACGGTGAAAAAATAGAAATTTCTACTCCGCTGGATGCTCAGCGGAAAGGGATTAGCATTATCTACCAAGAGTTTAACCTGATTCCTGGACTGACGGTTGCTGAGAATATTTTCTTGGGGCGGGAACCCTTGCGGAAAAATGGACTAATTAACTGGCGTGTCCTCAACGATAATGCCCAAGAATTACTTGATAAGCTTCAAGCGGATGTTTCGCCAACGGCCTTGGTGGCTACTTTAAGTGTTGCCCAGCAGCAGTTTGTGGAGATCGCTAAGGCGCTTTCGTTTGGTTCCAAACTGATTATTATGGATGAACCTTCCGCCACTTTAACACCTGCGGAGAGGGATAGGCTGTTCGCAGTGGTTCGGGATCTAAAAGAAGCGGGTGTTTCCATAATTTATATATCCCACCATTTGGACGAGATCTTTGCAATCGGGGATCGGGTCACTGTCCTCAGAGATGGGGCACTAGTAGCCACCGACGACGTGCAAAATGTGAACAAGGATCTGATCATTCGGTGGATGGTAGGTAGGGATCTAACTAACACATACCCTCCCAGGGCTGCTTCGCCAGGGGAAGTTATTCTTCAGGTGAGAAATCTAAATCGCAGTGGAGTTCTTCATGATATAAACTTTGACCTAAGACGGGGTGAGATCCTTGGGATCGCAGGCTTGGTGGGTTCAGGTCGAACAGAACTAGTTCGAGCCCTTTATGGAGCGGATCCCATTGATGGAGGCCAGATCATATTGCACGGTCAAGAATTGGCTATCAAGACACCGAAGGAGAGCATCGGTTACGGTCTGGGGCTGCTTCCGGAAGATCGCAAACAACAGGGCTTAGTGCTAGATCAATCTGTTAAGAACAATGTGACTTTGGCCAACTTGAAGAGAGTTGTTGAGAAGGGACTAATCAACCACGCTGAGGAAAAAAGAGAGGTGGATTCTTATGTGCAAAGCTTGGACATTAGAACCCCCAATCACCAAGTGCTGACGAAGAACCTTAGCGGGGGAAACCAACAAAAAGTGGTTCTGGCCAAGTGGCTATTTACAGACAGTGATGTTTTGATTTTTGATGAACCAACACGGGGTATCGATGTGGGTGCGAAGTATGAGATTTATCAACTGATGAACCGCTTAACTGAGAATGGAAAATCAGTGATTATGGTTTCATCTGAGCTTCCAGAAATTATTGGTATTAGCGACCGTGTCTTGGTTTTACACAATGGTCGAATTACAGGTGAGTATACGCGCGAAGAGTTTGATCAAGAGCTGATCATGAAGAATGCTGCGGGGGAGGCAAGTTGAGATGCAAGGAACCAGTTTAGAGAAAAGACAAAGCCTTTTTTACAGAATAAACCACAGTTACTATAAGCCTGAGATTTTTGCTGGAGTTGGGCTGATAGCGCTGGCGGTAATCCTATCCTTTGCAACTCCATATTTTTTGAACAGCAATAACCTGATCAATCTGGCCAGGCAGATCTCTCTATACGCGATTATCGCGGCTGGTATGACCTTTGTCATCCTTACTGGAGGTATCGATTTATCGGTCGGTTCGATTGTTGCGGTTACCGGTACATTTGCTGCCGGATTCATGAAATCGGGGACACCCGTTTCTTTGTCTGTTCTGATCGGGATTGGAATTGCCATTTTGTTTGGGTTCTTTAATGGTCTAGTTATCTCCAACACACGCATTCCTCCCATTATTGTCACTTTGTCCACTATGTCAATTGGGCGTGGTGCTGCCCTCTTATATTCTAACGGCTATCCCATTTCAGGGTTGCCGTCAGCCTTCACTTCTTTCGGCCGGGGTTATTTGGGACCGCTTCCGATTCCGGTTTATGTAATGGTGGCCATCTATATTTTGACCTATATTATCATCACTAACACTCGATTTGGCAGATATGTATATGCATTGGGTGGAAGTGAAGAGACAGTGCGCTTATCCGGGATTGCGGTGAAAAAGATCAAGACTATGGTCTACGTAATTTCTGGCTTTATGGCAGGTATTAGTGGGCTGCTCTTGGCATCTCGCCTAGGTTCAGGTCAACCCTTGGCTGGGGATGGCTGGGAGTTGGATGCTATTGCAGCAGTTGTGGTGGGAGGTACCGATATTGCAGGTGGTCGTGGTACGATTATTGGCACAATTATCGGGGCGTTCATAATTGGTGTCTTGAATAATGGTTTAAACCTGCTCAACGTTTCTCCATACCTACAGTTAGTTGTTAAAGGTTTTGTGATTGTTGGTGCGGTATTGGTTAGAGCAGGTGTGGTAAAACACAAGTAATTGAGAGAGATCTAATATCACTCCCCAGCTAAGGTGGCTGGGGAGTTTTTATCGATTTCTATAGAAAATAAATTCTTGACATTGTGTTAGTAATATTTTAAGCTAAAAGTGTAATTGGTGAAACGATTCAGCAACCTGGAGGTAGTTCATTGACTAAGCGTGTCACAATCAAAGATGTAGCTCGAGAAGCGGGGGTATCAGTTACCACCACATCTTACGTAATGAATAACAATCCTAAGGCAAGAATTAGTGAGGAAACTGCTCGGCGAGTTCGGGAGGCAGCCAAGAGATTACATTATGTTCCCAGAAGTTCTGCCCGGACCATGATCAACCGAGAATCCAAGCTTATCGGTGTGATTATTCCTCAAACTGGTTCTCGAAATAAACTCATGTTTGCTAACCCCTTTTATGGCGAATTCCTCAGTGCGGTAGAACATACCATTAGGGAGCAAGGTTATCATGTGCTACTTTCGGGCACCGGGCCAAATCAAGATTACTCCCAAGTTGCCCAAATGCGCGAACTGGATGGAATTATCATTCTCGGTACCTATCCCTGTGACTTCCTTGATGAGATTAAGGAAACAGGTATTCCAGTGGTTTTAGTTGACGCCTATGTGGATGATGATAATTATTTCCATACTATAGGTAACAACGATCGTTATGGGGGTTATCTAGCAACCAAGTACTTGATCGAAAAAGGGCATCAAAAAATAGCCTTTATTTCTGAAAGACTACGGGAACAGGGCGTTCATGAACAGAGATTCCAGGGTTATTGTGACGCACTTAAAGAAGCTAATCTCCCTCTTAAGGAAGAGTATTTGTATACTTGTGAAGTTTCTTATGATAGTTGTTACAGACTTGCACCCGAACTAAAGCGACGTAACAACGGGGAGACTGCGGCGTTTGTTACTGCGGATATCATGGCCATGGGATTGATCAATGGCCTAACCAGTTTGGGGTGGTCAATCCCGGACGATTTATCTGTAATCGGATTTGATGATGTTCCTTTAGCAACTATGTGTCTACCCAACATCACAACTGTACGTCAAGACATTACAGCTAAAGGTACTATTGCCGCGGAGGTTGTAATCGAGGCAGTAAAAGGAGTTCCTAAGCAAGATATCATTCTTCCTCTCCAGGTGGTGGAGCGGGACAGCGTGAAGTCTTTACTTGAATGAAAGGAGTGTTTTGATGCGCCTGACTCATATGCCTTGTGGAACGCATCATTTCAAGGACTTTGGTTATGAGCGGTATCGCTATCGTCCTCTCCTTGGGGATGAGGTTTTTGTACAGCTCATGGTGGAAGATGCCAGGGGAGAGGTAAGGGCCGATTTGGCTTGGGAAGTGGATGGGCTCACTATGCCCGCCATCACTGGGGAAAGAGTAGAAAATGACGAAGCTGACCGTATGTTTTTCCGTTTTGCCCTGGGGAGTTTCGACCAGTTGGCTCAGGTCAGTTATAGATTTATTGTTCAGAGTGAAGATGAGCAAGTAACCAGCAAGGATTATGCGTTCCCAATCTTAGCTGAAGAAAATCTAGGAGAACCAATCTCCCTCTTGAAGCGCGATTTTGGTGCCTATGTTGTATTTGAGCGGCTCATTATCGCCTTTGATTGGTCTAATTCTCTGCGAATTTACTCCTTGGCTCGGGACACTGAAGTAAGTGGCGAAGTTGTTAGTTCAGTTACGGAACAGTTAGATGACGACACCTTGCTAGTAATCGAAGGTAAACCCTTTTCTTGGCTGGTGAAACGTTACACCGGTGAGATTAGAACTGGTGCTATGGGAGATTCGTATCGCCTTGTGGTTGATCGTGAGGGGTTAGTGTATCGAATTAGCTATGCGAGCAGACTTGCTTATGAACATTTAGTGGGCCTGGGCGAGCGTTTTGACAAGGTGGACCAAAAGGGAAATAAGGTGTTCTGCCGAGTTGTAGAACACTTTACGCGCCAAGGAGAAAACAGTTATTTACCGATCCCCTTTTTCATGACTGAAACTGGGATTGGCTGGTTTTCTTCGACCAAGCACCGGCTTTGGATTGACGTTCGGGACGGATTGACGCTGACCTTTGACACTCCCCAGCGGGGAGCTTTTACTGAAGAATGGTGGTTCTTGGGTCAACCACAAGCGATTCTCTCGCAATTGCATGAACTGACCGGGGAGGCAAAGCTACCACCCAAATGGGCCTTGGGCATCTGGATTTCCAGCAATGGCTGGAACACTCAGCAAGAGACTTTGGAGCAACTTGAAGCTCTCAAAGAGTATCGCTTACCTGCCACCGCGATTGTACTAGAAGCGTGGAGCGATGAACAAACGTTTTGCATTTTTAATGATGCCCAGTATGGGCAGCTTGATCAAGAACGACCCTATGCTTATTCCGATTTTACTTTTCCGGAAGATGGGAAATGGCCGGATCCCAAAGGGCTCGCCGCGGAGATCCAAAGAGCAGGTCTAAACCTCGTACTGTGGCAGATTCCTGTGATCAAGTACGAGTGGGGTCAACCTAATTCCCAACTACTCAGTGACGAAGCCTACGCCATAGAAAAAGGTTATTGCATCCTCAATGATGATGGTACACCGTACCGGATCACGGATCATTGGTTCAGGAACAGTCTCCTTTTGGACTTTACCAATCCTGAGGCGGTGAAGTGGTGGTTTGGTAAACGCAAGTACTTGTTAGAAGACCTGGGGGTTAAGGGCTTTAAAACGGATGGAGGGGAGTTTCTCTTTGACGATCGTGCTTTCTTGTACGACGGTCAAACTGGAGAAACAGCCCACAACCTTTATCCAGTGCAGTATGTGCAGGCTTATCACAACTTTATGCAGGAGTATGGCGTTGAGGGGGTTACTTTTACTCGAGCTGGTTATGCAGGTGCCCAAACTCAGCCAATCCATTGGGCGGGGGATCAACTCAGTGAATGGAGCGAATTTCAGGCCCAACTAGTTGCGGGTCTCTCGGCCGGTTTATCTGGGATCCCCTTTTGGAGTTTTGATATAGGCGGTTTTGCTGGCGATTTTCCCAGCCGCGAGTTGTATCTCCGTTCTGTGGCCCTGGGAGCCTTTTGCCCGGTAATGCAGTGGCATTCCGAACCGCGGAGTGGTCAATTTTACCAGACGGACCGTGAACGTTGGAATAATGATCGCAGTCCTTGGAACTTGGCTACGCTGTATAAGGACGAAGAAATCATTGACGTTTATCGCCTGTTCGCTAACTTGCGGATGAACTTGCTTCCCTACATTTATCACGAAGCCAAACATTGTGTAGCGACAGCAAGACCACTGATGGCTCACCTTTTAGTTGATTATCCAGAAGACAAAAGAGTTTGGTCTGTGCATGATCAATACATGTTTGGTCGGAACCTCTTGGTTGCCCCCATTACGGAGGAAGGTGCAAAAAGCCGGACGATCTATCTACCTGCTGGAACTTGGCATGACCTCTTTCAAGGGGGAACCATCGAGGGAGGCCGGACCATAGAGTACACTTGTCCATTAGACCGGATTCCAGTATTTGTCCGGGATGGGAGTGCCCTACCAGTTAATCTGGCGCCTTCAAAGATAATTGGTTCCCAGGCGGGAGAGGCTGGGGTAGGTAATGATTTGACTTCCTATCATCAACTCGCCTTTTTGTGTTTTGGTCAGGGAAACAGCGATTTTTCTGATGATCTAGGCGTGCAGATCTCGATCCGTAATGGTCAAGTACATGGAACCGGCATCAAAGAGGTTCTCTTGATCGATGGTAGTGGCCTAGAACCAGGTGGTGAAGTGCAGTTATTTGACCGGGTTGTTGCCGCTAGAACTGTAGTGGTGTCGTAGGGGGAGAGGAGGAACAAATTCGTGGGAAAGAGGCTAACGATTTTTCTGTTTTTGCTACCAAGTTTAGTGGGTTTGGTCTTGTTTTCAATCGTTCCCATTGGTACCTCCCTCTACTTGAGCTTAACTGAGTGGGATATCATTGGGGGACCACCAAAGTTTCATGGATTGAAAAACTACCTACAAATCCTTGGAAGTGAAGAGGTCACGAGGATTTTAGGCAACACACTTTATTTCATCGCCCTTTACATTCCCTTGATCCTGATAGTCTCAATTCTGGTGGCCATGTTACTGAACAATAAGCTTCCAGGCATCGGGATTTATCGAACCATCTACTACATTCCAGTCTTGACCTCGTGGGTGGCAGCGGCGCTACTGTGGAAGTGGCTCCTAAACCCGAGGTATGGCGCGGTAAATGCAGTTCTTGGTTTCTTCGGAATCCAGGGACCTAGCTGGCTTCAAGATAAAGTCTGGGCTATGCCAGGGGTTGTATTGGCCAGTGTTTGGAAGGATATGGGGTATTTTTCCCTGATTATTCTAGCTGGTCTTCAAGGAATTAACCGCTCCTACTACGAAGCGGCTGAAATCGATGGAGCAAACTCCTTTGCTAGGTTTAGGTATGTTACCTTGCCCTTGGTTACACCCACGTTGTTTTTTGTCATGGTCATCTGTATTATCAACTCCTTCCAGCTCTTTCCCCAAGTGATGGTTATGACCGAGGGAGGACCTGGAGGGGCAACGCAGGTGTTTGTGGAGCGGATTTACAATTATGCTTTCCGCTATTACAAAATGGGTTACGCGGCTAGTTTATCGTGGATTCTCTTTGCTTTTATCTTCGTAGCAACCATTGTTCAGCTACAACTGCAGAAGAGGTGGGTGCACTATGATTCATAGGGGAATCATGAAAAAACTAGCGTTTTATGTCCTAGCCACTTTAATCGGTTTCTTTAACCTAGTTCCATTCTTTTGGATGATCTCCACATCTCTCAAGGCACGCAAGGCCTTACTGGTTCTACCTATTCAGTGGATTCCAGATGCTCCAAGTATTGAGGCTTATCAGAGATTATTCCAGCTTTTCCCCTTTGCCCGGGCGATTTGGAACAGCCTGTTTATCTCGATAACTACGACAATTATTGTGATGGTTTCATCCTCCATGGCGGCCTACGTCTTTGCCAAGATACCCTTTAAGGGAAGGGAGCTACTTTTTACCCTGTTTCTGATGACCATGATGATCCCAGGGCAAGTGACGATGATTCCTAACTTCTTGGTCTTGCGTTATCTAGGGTTACTAAACACCTACCTGGGAGTCTTGCTACCGACGATTTATAATGCCTTTGCCACGTTTCTTTTGCGTCAAAATATACGGGTGATCCCTGACGCTTACAGTGAGGCAGCCATTATTGATGGAGCATCCCACTTCACCATTTTTTGGAGAATCATTGTTCCCCTAAGTAAACCCATTCTGGCAGCTCTTTCAGTTATCACCTTTATGGGTACCTGGAATGATTATCTCTGGCCGCTGATCGTTTTGACGGATCGGGCCAAGATGACTTTGCCCGTCGGATTGGGGTTGCTAAACACCCAGTACGGCAATCAGTACAATCTATTGATGGCCGGTGGGCTGATCTCTATGATTCCCATTTTGCTACTCTACTTTTTGGCTCAAAAATACTTTGAACAAGGTTTGAGTATAGGGGGGATTAAAGGCTAACACATTTGGTTACATGGTAGGCTCAAAAAACAAAGAAGAGGAGTGCAGATTAATGAAAAACTTAAAAGGTTTCTTGGTAACGTCGCTCTTGCTAGTTCTTTGTCTAACATTTACCGTAAATGCTCAGGTGGTTACAGTTGATTTTCTCAACTTTTCCTCAAGTGGTGAGAATGAAGTCCATCTAGAAAAAATGCGTGAAATTTTCGAAGCCCAGAACCCGAATATCAAGGTGAATATTCAAACAGTAGGATATGGCGATTACTTTGTGCGCTTGATGACCAGTGTAGTTGCGGGTACAGCACCAGATGCTTTTGAGTTAAACTTCGAGAACTTTGCAGCTTATGCCATGAAGGGTACGATTCTGCCCTTGGATGAGCTCATCGCAAAATCTGGCTTTGACATCTCAGTATCAGATCCGAATGCACTTGCAGCCTTTACAAGTGATGGGAAGCAATATGGTTTACCCTTCAGTTTCTCTAATGTAATCGTGTTGTACAACAAGGATCTTTTTGATCAGGCTAATGCTGCCTATCCAACTAGCGAATGGACGTGGGATGATCAGTTAGCCGCAGCACAAAAGATTCGTGCTTTAGGCGATGACATCTTTGGGATTTTCCAACCCATTCAGTTCCACGAGTTCTATAAGGTAGTCAGGCAGAATGGTGGTAGCTTGTTCAATGAGGATAAGACAAAGTTCACTGTGAACACAGCGGAGAATATTGCTACGCTACAGTACATGGTGGACCGCGTTCAGAAGTACAATGTGATGCCTACAGAAGAGCAACTCTCGGGTATGGGAGATTGGGATCTGTTTGCTGCTGGTCGGTTAGGAATGTTAGTCACTGGTAGCTGGGCGTTTCCCTATATGATGGAAAACTGCGACTTTGAATGGGACATTGCCGTAGAGCCCGGCAATACAGCGAAGGCGACCCATTTCTTTGCCAATGGTCTGGTGATCAACAAGAATACCCAAAAGGCTGATGCAGCTTTTGAATGGATCAAGTTCTTGTCAACCAGTAAAGAAGCTGCTGAAATAAGGGTAAAAGCTGGTTGGGAACTTCCTGCAGTAACTCATCAGGAGATTCTGGACCTCTATGCCGCAACCACTCCACCCCAGAGCAAGTCTGTGATTTTTGAATCGCTCCAATACTTGGTGACACCTCCAGTCATCGAACAGTTTGGCGAGTTATCCGACATTCTGGGTCGTCATCTTGCCGATGCCCGGGATGGTTTCGTCACTCCAGAAGAAGCTTTAGAAGCGGCTCAAAAAGAGTTGGAAGCCAGCATTACGCTTTAGGATAGAACTATCGATTACGAATAAGCCCCTCTTCTGGTGAGAGGGGCTTCTACGGAGGGAACGCATGGGAAAGTATTTTGTTACCGGTAACGAGTATATTTCTTTGCCAACCATCAACACAGCAAATGGTGGTGTGGAAGGAATTACATTTCTGCATATGGGCGCTAAAGGTTTGATTCACATTACAGGGGATGAAAAGACACCGCTTTTGCTTCCTAAGGTGGTTGTGGACGGTCAGAAAGTCCCCTTAACTAATCTTCGCTGGTCTCGGGCAGATTATTGGATCCCCCATTTTATTGCACAGGCAGGCCCTGTGGAAGTTTCTGGATGTCTGCTTGCCCCTTTAGGAGAGCGGGGGTTTGTCTATCAGCTACATGTAAAATCTAAGCAAGCGGCCACGGTCACTTATGGTTTGGAAGGCTATTTTGGCGAAACCCTTGTGGAGATTAATGAAGCCAAGCCGATTAGGGGTGAGAAATGCGCCTACTCAAGTGGTTGGAACCATGCGTTTGTTATGGATCTACGGGTTGGACTTCCCCTCTTTGCTCTAGCTCCTTTGTTTGAGCCCCAAGTAGAATGGGAGTATGGAACCGATGAGTACAACAACATTGCTTTCGATCTGCAAAAGACCGTTCAACTAGAAGCAGATGAAGAGGATAGCACGGAGTTTTACTGGGGAATTGGCTACGAGGAAGTGGCAGCTACAACTAGTGCGAAGGAAATGAGCAGACAGGGGTTTTCTGTAGAATATGAAAAGACCAGCCAATGGTTGTCCGCGAGGATTATACAAGAAGGAGAAGGACATTTAAGGGAACTGCTTAATCTCAACCTGTTTTTCAACTTTTTCTTTGCTACCGGTATCACTTTAGATACGGAAGAATTTTGCTGCGTCACCTCCCGCAGTCCCCGTTATTATGTTTCGGCTGCATACTGGGATCGGGATTCTTTGTTGTGGAGTTTTCCCTCCATTCTCATGGTGGATCAGGCCTATGCAAGAGAGATTCTCACTTATGTCTTTACCAAGCAGATCAGAAATGTAGGCATTCATAGCCGCTACATCGATGGCACTGTCTTAGAGCCAGGATTCGAACTAGATGAGCTATGTGCGCCCATTATTGCCTTAAAACGCTATGTGGACGTTTCAGGGGATCGGACCATCTTGGAAGAGCACTATATACGTAAAGGCGTAGACCGGATTTTGACTATCCTAAAAAGCAAGAAGCACCCTACTATTCACCTTTACGAAACCTTCCTTCAACCGACAGATGATCTGCATGTCTACAAATACCTCACCTACGACAACGTGCTGGTGTGGAGAATGTTGATTGATCTCTGTGAGTTGTTCGCTTTAGATCTCCAGAGCGAAGCTGAGGCGGTGAAGGAGGCTATTTTCACCCATTGTATTAAAGAACACGCTGGCAAACCAGTTTTTGCTTGGTCCGTCGATTTGCTCGGTAATTGGGACATTTATGACGAGCCACCTGGAAGCTTGATGTTGTTACCTTGGTATGGATTTTGTACCTACGAGAATCAAGTTTATCAAAATACGGTGGAGATGATTCGCGATCCTAGCTACCGTTTTTCCTTCAGTGGGAAGCCCATTGCCGAAATTGGTTGTGAACATGCACCCCACCCGTGGGTGTTATCAATCTGTAATAGTCTGTTGAGCTCCAATCGGGAAAAGGCGCTACTTCATCTCTCCCGTACCAACCTAGACAATGGCATTGCCTGCGAGAGTGTTCACGAAAAATCTGGTGATTGTATGACTGGAGCAGCTTTTGCCACTTGTGCTGGCTTTTTAGCCTTCGCCTTGGCAGAAGCTTTGCGCAAAGAAAGGACACGGGGCAATGAAGAATGAGAAGTTGAAAATTCTTCCGTGGAGCTTAGAGATTAAAGACATGGATGCCGAGGATTATCCCTTTTATGAGAGCATCTTGGCTCAGGGCAATGGCTATATGGGAGTGCGGGGCTTTGACCCAGCGGGGATCAAGAGAAATAGCTTTGAACGTAGTGTTTTTCTAGCTGGTTTTTTTGAGTACATTAAGCCAGGAATTACCGATATGGTCAACATGCCAGATCTGTTTGCCGTGCGCTTTGGAGTTTCTTGCCATGAAATCTCCGCCAACGCTACTTTAGATTTGCGTACAGGTCTGCTCACCAGAAGTTCTATCTGGCAACTCGCCAGTGGAGAAGAGTTTAGTCTTGTATCTCGCCGCATCATCAGTATGCAGAATAAGCATGCGACCGCTCTAGAAGTGGAAATCAAGCCGTTGGATGGCAACTTAACGATCGTGCTTGAAACTGGACTTGATGGTGATGTGACGAATCTTCCCGTTTCTGATGATCAGATGACTGAGAACACAGAGTGTCTACGCCTGTTAAATCCCGCCCTCTGTGAGGCTAACCAGAGTGGGGGCACCTTGATTATGGAAAGTACCTATTCTAAGAGACGGGTCTATCAAGCCTATCGTGTCTGGGCTAACTTACCCTTGTGTGCCACAGGATTAGCAATTCGTGATTACACAGCGGTGCGTCTTGAGGGTGTCATCCCCGCGGGTGAGTCTTTGATTCTTAGCAAGACAATCGCCACCTATTCTTATCGGGATGACGTGGATGATCCGCTCAGTGCAACAATACAGCTCGCTGATCAGTTGGCCGAGTTGGGATTTGCCGGGATCCTGGAAGAAAGTTCTCAGGCCTGGGACAAGCTGTGGACAACCTGCGATATTGAACTTGATGGAGATCCAAAATTACAGGGGGCTATTCGCTATAACATCTTCCAACTCTTGCAAAATAACGCGGCGGACGATCCCTATGTGAGTATCGGAGCTCGTGGCTTAATGCATGGCAGGTACAAGGGAAATTATTTTTGGGATACCGAAATCTTTATGCTTCCCTTTTTCTTGTACACCCGTCCCGAAGCTGCCAAAAACCTTCTGTTGTATCGTTACCACATGTTGCCCAGTGCTCGCAAGGTGGCAAGTTCCCTTGGACTAAAAGGGGCACGTTATCCTTGGATGTCTTCGGATACGGGAACTGAGCAATGTGAGACTTGGGATACGGGCTGTTGTGAGGTACACATTACAGCGGACGTAGCTTACGCAGTTCAGGAATATGTTCGCATTAGCGGTGATCAAGATTTTCTCATACACCATGGGGCCGAGATGTTAGTGGAGACCGCTCGCTATTGGGTGAGTCGCCTCACCTATGACGACCAAAGGGACTGCTACAACATGCTCTTTGTCAAAGGTCCGGATGAGTATTGCGGAGTAACCACCAATAATACTTACACTAATTACCTAGTCCGGGAGAACCTGTTAGGTGCCATTCGCGCCATTGATTTCGTGCGTCAGCAACCTCAGGAGTGGTCTGTGCTACAGGCTAAGTTACAAGTCACAGATCAAGAGTTAGAGACATTTGCGGAAGTTGCTCAGAAGATTGCTATTCTCTATGATCCGGAACGGGAAATTTTACTTCAGGATGAGCTATTTGAGCGGTTGCAGCCTTTGGACATTTCTACCCATAAGCGTGGAGCTGCCGCGCTTTACCGAACGATTCCCTATGACCGCCTACAGCGTTATAAGGTTATTAAACAGGCTGACTTAGTTCTTTTAATGGTGTTATACCCAGAACGTTTTACTAGCGAATTGAAGCAAAACATTTGGTCCTATTACGAACCTCTGACTTTACACGATTCCTCCCTATCTTTTGGAACGCATGCCCACTTAGCAGCAGAGTTGGGATATCAGGATGTGGCTTGGGATTATTTCCAAAAGAGTGTGTTCTTGGATCTCTACAATATTATGGACAACACGGATCGGGAAGGAATCCACCTCGCAGCTCTAGGAGCAAGTTGGCAAGCTTTGATTCAAGGTATGGCTGGACTTCGCCAAGGCGAGGATGGAAAACCCCAGGTTAACCCTAAATTGCCACCTGCTATTCGCGGTCTACGGTTTGCGGTGATGATGGGAGGATATTCCTTCAAAGTCATCATTACTCAAACTGAAACTAAAATTGAGGCTCACAATCACTAATTAAGATGAAGAAGTAAACCACCTTTTGGTCCATCTAACTAGATGAGTCCAGAGGTGGTTATTTTTTGTCTGCAAAATAATATCGAAAAGTGATTTGAGTCACAGCAAAAATTCTTGATTAACCCTATAATAGATTCGGAAAAGAAAAGAGGTCTAGAAAATAGGAAGGTGAGCACTAATGAAGGAAAACCTGTTTGCCAGGAAAGAGATGGCCATCGCATGGGAAGGGTTTAAGCCCGGCGCCTGGTCTGAAGAGATCAATCTCAGAGATTTCATTCAAAAAAACTACGAGCCTTATTTCGGTGACGAGAGCTTTTTGGCAGGACCTACCGAAAACACTACAAGCCTCTGGGATGAAGTAAACGAGCTTATTCAAAATGAAGTAAGAGCAAGAACCGTTAACGTTGATTTAGAGCGCTTTAGCGGTATTGATAACTTCGCACCGGGTTATATTGACCAAGATAAAGAGACCATTGTGGGCCTCCAAACTGATGCACCATTAAAGAGAATTATGAACCCTTACGGCGGATTTAGAATGTTAAAGGCCTCCCTCGACGCCTATGGCCTGGAAATGGATCCTGAAATGGAAGAGCGGTTTAATGAGTACAGAAAAACCCATAACCAGGGTGTATTCGATGCCTATACCAAAGAAATGAGAGCTGTCCGTTCCGCAGGTTTGCTCACTGGTCTACCTGATGCCTATGGCAGAGGAAGAATTATTGGCGACTATCGGCGTGTTGCCTTGTACGGAATCGATTATCTGAAAGAGATGAGAATCAGAGATAAAGATAACCTCACCGGTCCAGCTAACGAAGCTAACATTAGACTGCGCGAAGAGTTTTCTGAGCAGATCAGAGCTCTTGATGAGATTAAATCCATGGCAGCCAAGTATGGTTTTGATATTGGCAGACCTGCCCGCAATGCACAAGAAGCGGTACAATGGCTCTATTTTGCCTATCTAGCTGCAGTAAAAGAGAATAATGGGGCAGCCATGAGTCTTGGTCGCAACACTGCTTTCTTGGATATCTATATTGACAGAGATCTTAAACGCGGTCTAATCGACGAGAAGACTGCCCAAGAGCTCATTGATCAATTGGTCATTAAATTGCGTTTGGTAAGACACCTCAGAACTCCAGAATACGATGAACTGTTCGCGGGAGATCCTACCTGGGTTACTGAATCTATCGCAGGAATGGGGGAAGATGGTAGACCATTGGTCACCAAAACCTCTTTTAGGTTCCTCCACACATTGACTAACTTAGGCACTTCTCCAGAGCCTAATATGACAGTGTTGTGGTCTAACGACTTACCTAGGGAGTTCAAGGAATACTGCTCTTATATGAGTATTAAGACCGCTTCGATTCAGTACGAGAATGATGATCTGATGCGTCCAATCTATGGCGATGACTATGCCATTGCCTGCTGTGTCTCGGCCATGAAAGTTGGTAAGGACATGCAGTTCTTTGGAGCCAGAGCAAACCTCGCCAAGGCACTACTTTACGCCATTAATGGTGGAATTGATGAAATCAAAAAAGACAAGAATACTGGTGAGTTCGTTCAGGTTCTGCCGGGCATTGAACTAAATACGCAAGAGGTTCTGGACTACGACACAGTACTGGAGTCTTTCAAAAAGGTCATGGACAAATTGGCCAAGATTTATGTGGAAACGATGAACACCATTCACTATATGCATGACAAGTACGCCTATGAAGCTGGCCAAATGGCATTGCACGATCCTTATGTTCACAGATATATCGCCTTTGGTATCGCTGGGATTTCTATCGTGGCAGATTCCTTGTCCGCGATTAAACATGCTAAGGTAAAACCAATCCGCAATGAAGCGGGAATTGCCGTTGACTTTGAAGTAGAAGGTAGCTTCCCACGTTATGGTAATGATGACGATCGGGTCGATCAGATTGCGGTTGAGGTCAATAAGTATTTCATGGAGGCATTACGGAGAACTCCTGCCTACCGAGATGCAGAGCACACTCTTTCGCTACTCACTATTACATCTAATGTAGCGTACGGAAAGAAGACCGGAACCACCCCTGATGGTCGGAAGAAGGGTGAACCTTTCGCACCAGGTGCTAACCCCATGAATGGGGCGGACCAAATGGGAGCCTTAGCCTCTATCAACTCAGTGGCTAAACTTCCTTTTAAGTGCGTAAACCAAGATGGAATCTCCAATACGTTTTCCATTATACCCTCAGCTCTCGGTAAGAATCTGGCAGAGAGAGTAACCAATTTAACTAACATTCTAGACGGCTACTTCAATCAAGGTGCCTTCCATCTGAACGTAAACGTGATGGAGAAAGAGCTGCTTTTGGATGCCATGGAAAATCCAGACAAGTACCCCAATTTAACCATTCGGGTGTCTGGCTATGCAGTAAGATTCAACCAGCTCGATCGGGAACATCAGTTAGATGTAATCAACAGAACGTTCCACAAGGCTGTGTAATCTATTTGAAGAAAAGGGGGATGTTATGCAGGGCTTCTTACAGTCCGTTGAAACGATGGGGTTAGTAGACGGGCCAGGTACACGCACCATATTTTTCTTGCAGGGTTGTCCCTTAAGATGTGCCTATTGCCATAATCCGGATACCCTAGAACGGGTAGGTGGCCAGGTCATAACTCCCCAAGAGATACTGGAAATCGCCAAAAGATACAAATCCTATTATGGGGAAGAAGGTGGGGTAACCTTCTCGGGTGGGGAGCCCTTGCTCCAGGGTGCATTTCTCTACGAGTGCTTGCGCCTTTTAAAACAAGAAGGATATAATACTTGTGTAGACACCTCTGGGTTGGGCAATTCCAGATATTATTCCAAGATACTTCCCTTAGTAGATACCCTAATTCTGGATGTTAAGGCTTTTGACAGCGAGTCTTTCACCAGGTTAACAACTATCAATGGCTTTAGTTTGTAACAAAAATTCCTTGCCAACTTAGATGAAAATGGTTTTAGAGGGCAGATTTGGGTCCGTCATGTAATGGTACCGGGTCTTACTGACAATGAAGAGTCTATGCAGAAATTCATCCAGATTCTTAAGCCCATTAGTACGCGGGTGGATCGGATCGAGATCTTGCCTTACCACACTTCAGGGGTGAAAAAATACCGCGAACTGGGGATACCCTATCGTTTAGAAGGAGTAGAACCTATGGATAAGGATAGAGCCAAGGAATTGGAGATTTATGCCAACAAACTGTTTGCCACAGGCTTACGTGAAGAACGGCAAGAGCGACTCGCGCGATTAAAGGATAGGGAAGTTGTTTCGGAGCAAGAAAAGTCGGAAATGCTCTCCACTCTCAGGGGGCTTCCCTTGTTAAACGATGTGGCGGACGAAGACGTTGATCAAGTGCTGAGAGAAGTGATTTTGTCAGACATCAAGGCGGGGGAGCATATCTTTCAGACGGGGGATCCCCCTGACTTTATGTACCTGATCTACGAAGGACAGATGAAAATCTTCGTTAACACTATGGATGGCGAGGAGCAGATCTTCTACATCTACACACCCGGCGATTTTGTGGGTGGCTTAAACCTCTTGGTTCAAACCCCCTATCGCTACATCGGTCAGGCTTTGACAGACTGTAAAGTAGTGGTTATTCCTAAGGCCACCTTTGACAAGTACTTTTTTGATTCGCCGGTAGTTTTAAGAAGTGTTTTGGCCAAAAGTTTTGAAAGGATTCGCTGGGCAGAGAGTTTAATTCAAAGACTAGCCACCAGCAATGCTTCTATGAAAACGGCGGGGCTGTTATTAAAGCTGGTGAATCGGATTGGGGTCGAAACAGAGGAGGGCATCAGGTTAGAACTCTCCATGAATCGTGAAGAACTTGGCAACTACTCAGGTCTCCGGCGGGAAACGATAACCAGAAAGCTTGGTGAGTTTCGGGAACTGGGTTATATAGAACTGGTAGGCAATAAAGTGATTATTGTGAAAGACCTAGAAGCGCTGGAAAGCTATGTGCTCTAGCAATAACAAGAAGAATGTAGAAGCTCCCTAGCCTTTGTGGCTGGGGAGCTTTATCTTTGGACGAATTAACCGAGTAAGAGCTTTCTTAACGCATCTACTGTTGGGGCGATGGCGGTAGGTGCAAAGGTTTCGAGTTCTTCCTGATCACCATATCCGTAGGCGACTCCGATGACATCGAGTCCGTTGTTTTTTGCACCGATTATATCGAACTTGCGGTCACCAACCATCACCTTGTCTTGGGTGTTACCACCTAACATCTCCAGTACGGTCGCGATCAGTTCACCCTTATCTGTTCGCCTGCCATCTAGATAACTGCCTACAACCAGTTTTCTCTGGAAGTAGCGATCGATCTCAAAATACTCCAGAACCTGTAGAGCGTAGACTGTGGGTTTGGTGGTAGCGATGGCTAGCGTCTTTCCACTTTCCGTGAGGTCTTTGAGTAGTTCGGGTATACCCGGATAAATCTCATTCTGAAATAGGCCGTTTTCGTGGAAGTGTTCTCGGTAAATGCGGATTGCTTCTGCCGTTTGCTCCGCATCGAAACCGAAAAATTCCCTGAATGAGTCCACTAATGGGGGTCCAATAAACTTACGTAAAACTTGGGGATCCCCTTCGATTCCAAAATGTTTGAGGGAATAGGTCAAAGAGTTGACGATACCCTCTCCGGGATCGCTTAATGTTCCATCTAAGTCAAATAGAATGAAGTTGCGTTTTTGCATGAAAACCTCCTGGTGAATTATTCTGCCCACGACTGCTAAAGCATAGGTGGGTTTTCTGCTAATTTAGTATCTGGAGAGAACACACGGGTCAGCATTAACACGCCACCGAGTACAAAAAGGGCAACCCAAACCCAGAGTAGAGCTTGCCATCCCCAGCTACTAACCACTACTCCGGTCAGAATGGTCATAGTTCCGGAGCCCACATACGAGGCGAAATCTAGGAATCCCGCCAAAGTAGATGTCTTTCCGCTATTAGAATAGCGGAGGGGGATGGACGACAGCAAAACGATGTTAATTCCGTTGATAATCAGGGAGCATAGACCAATCAAAAGGGCCAGGGCCAGCACTGATCCGCTAGTCAAGACCAGGCGGGCAGATAGGGCCACCGCGACTCCAATTACAAAGAGCAAAGTGATGGTCAACTCATCATTACCCCGCAGCTTGTGGTTAAACCAAGTGGCCAGTAGAACGCCTAAAAAGCCAAACGTGGGGATCAGTAACGCATAAATGGCAGCAACCCCAATGGACTGATTGTGGCTTTGCACTAAGAGGCTAGGAGTCCAGAGACTGATTCCGTCTTTAATTATCCCTTGGATAATTGTGATTAAAGCTAAGAATAGGAACTTGGGTTGGCGTAAAAAGATTAAGGTCTCGCGGATGTAGATTCTAAGTGCTGGCTTGTGTTCTGTTGTGCTGCTACTTGACTCATCTAGAGTTAGATCCACATCCCTCGGATGGTCCCGGATCAGAGTCACCCACAGCAGTGAGTGCAACCCCAAAACAATGCCGGGGATCCAAAAGACCAACTCCCACCGGTCAAACCTACTGAGGATTTGGCCAGAAAGGTACCAGGAAATGAGCGAGCCGAGGACAAAAGTGGTTCCTAAGAACGCAGACATTTTGTTCCGCTCGGCAGGTCTAGTCCAATTCGAAGCGGTTTTTAGAATAGGCCCCCAGCCCATGGATTGAAAGACTCCATTTAGGCTCCAGAACAAGAGCATGGGAATAAAGGTCTCACTAAAACCGAAACCAAGGTTCATGGCCGCAGTGCCCACTAGACCAACAAAGACAAACCACCGGGGAGACAGGTGATCCCCTAGTGCCCCGTTGACCAGTTGGCCTAGGGCATAGACCCAATAGAAGCTGCCGCTAATTAGTCCAAGGGTGACGGTGGTCCACCCCAGTTCTTGCTCGATAAAAGGTAAGGCGATCGCCATGTTAACCCTACCCAGGTACATAAAGGCATAGCTAAGCCAGAGTGTGCCGAAAATCCTCCTACGCCATTTGCCTAAAAGAAGATGGGATTGCTCCACGCGGTTCTCCCCCGTTCATCCACAACTTCAATCCGTACATATTTTTCGTCACCACGAAGCGTATGGGTAGCTTCGGTTAAAAGGTTACCGCCAGTTGCATGAAAGCTCTTGCCGCGTCTTTCAAATGTTATAACATGAACAGAGGCCGCTGGAGAACAACGGACATACACTTGCCCATTTTTTACTCCATAGGCTTCAATTGATGGACCATTAGAGAAATAGAAACTTCCTTGAACTAGACCGTTGTGGATGTCTGCCACAGTTAGTGCTGGTGCGTTCACAACAACCCAGCCACCAGCATGATCGCCTTCCATGATTTGGTGGGAATCGTCGCTGGCCACGCCCCAAATGCGTTCGCCTTTGCGTAAGAATTCATCCCAATAATAGGAGGCATACCCTGTACAGTTTTCCAGATGACAACTGTGGTTATAAACCTCAATTGCCCGAAAACGTTTGAGGTCCTCAATCTCAGCAAAACTCTGTCTAGACCACACCGGATGGCAGTAAATTGTGAAATAGCCTTGGTCGTCAAGATAATCTACCATGGATTGAGCACCAGTAAGACCTTGGAACGGGCTGTTGTCAAAACGCTCTAGGTGCTTGTGTTGTACCTGGTCATTGCCTATTCCAACCACATGGTGACATTGATAGGGTCCTGGAGCTTTACCGCTCGCTTCAATTCCGGGAAGGATCAAGAAATCTTTTTCGTCATATTCAGTCCACCACGAGAACACTTCATGATCTGTTAGTGCTAAAAAGTCAAAACCACGTTCTTGATAGAGCTTTACTACCTCTCTGGGACTTTGCCTGCCATCGGAGATAGTTGAATGGGTGTGCAGGTTCCCCTTAAAATAAGGTTTTGCTGTCGAAAACGCCTCAAAATTACTCATGAGTACCCTCTCCTAGTTGAATGATTTGTGCTGTGCCCTATGGCTAGAGATTTCGAATGTAAAGATGGAACTCCTGCCTACTGTAGGCACCTCTCACTATTATTTCATTCCGTTACTTACTACTCTTCACCGACTCGACTTCTACTCGGGTGGATTACAACTTTTTTACGTTGTATAGAATTTGTGATACAATAGGGCTAAATATCCTAGACGTTGCTGAGGAATAGGTGATCAAAATGCCAACCATCAAAGATGTGGCAAAAAGGGCGGGTGTTTCAGTTACTACCGTTTCCCGAGTTCTCAATAATCGGGGTTATATAAGCGATGCTACGCGTAAGAAGGTTTATACCGCCATGGAAGAACTGGACTATCAGCCTAATGAAGTGGCCCGTTCGCTGTTCCGTAAAAAATCGAACATTATCGGTCTGATTGTGCCTACAGTAGCGCACCCATTTTTTGGAGAGCTCACGTCTCATCTGGAGACCTGCGCATATTCCTACGGCTATAAAATGTTGATCTGCAACTCTCAACTAGATGCCTCTAAAGAGCAGGAATACATCTGGATGCTAAGGCGTAACCAAGTAGATGGCATCATCATGGCCAGCCATACGTTGGAGGTTGAAGAGTATAAAAAGTTGGATTTGCCAGTGGTAGCCTTTGATCGTTTTATTTCTAATAAAATCCCCTATGTTACCTCTGACAACTATCAGGGTGGGAAGTTAGCAGTGGAACTGCTCCTCGAGCGGGGGTGCACGAAGATTGCCCATATGTGTGGTAGTTTAGACTTAGACATGCTAGCCAATCAGAGACACCGGGCATTTATGAATGTGGCTGATGAAAAAAAGATTTCGTACTTCACTGTAGAGACTGATGTAAATGTGTTTGAAGTGGCCAAATACGAAGAACTCTTAACGGATCTCCTTATCCAAGAGCCTGATATTGATGGGCTATTTCTCAATAGTGATATAATGGCTATCGCAGCTATGAAGGTATGTAGTAAGCTAGGGAAGCGGGTTCCGCAGGATATGAAAATCATAGGGTATGATGATGTATCCATTGCATCTCTAGTGTTTCCGCAGATCACCACCATTAGACAGCCCCTGGCGGAAATGAGTGAGCTATCGGTTAAGCTGATTGACGATTTAGTGAACAAGAGGCCGGTCGCGGTTGAGAACTGCTTACCAGTGGAACTGATCGAACGGGGTACAACTTAATACCAGATCTTTCGCCAGCATTAAGCTGGCGTTTTTCTTTTACCTGAAAACTACAGCAACTTGTGTTAACCGGTTGACATATTCCATCTAGTTACGTATACTATTTATTGTAAACATCTGATTACGAAATAGCACTTAGTGTAACTAACTAATTTCAGTTTATTAAAGGGGGCGCTGGGATTGATGGTTCGCAATCAAGCTATGCTGATAACCTATTCTGACAGCCTAGGAAAGAACCTGAAAGAGTTGAAATACCTTTTACAGAAGCATCTGCGGGGAGTGGTGGGAGGTGTTCATATTCTGCCATTTTACCCCAGTTCTGCTGACCGGGGTTTTGCTCCCATTGATTATCGTCAGATAGATCCCGCGTTTGGCACATATGAGGATATTATGGAGCTAGGGGCAGAGTTTGATTTAATGGTGGACTTTATGGTCAATCATATTTCGCGCCAGTCTAGTTATTTCCAAGATTTCAAAGCCAAGAAGGATCAATCAAAATATGCTGAGATGTTCATCAGGTATAAGGACTTTTGGCCTAATGGTGAGCCGACTGAAGAAGATCTTGGGCGCATTTACCGTCGTAAGCCTCGAGCCCCGTATGTGGATGTTTCCTTTGCCGATGGTACTAGCGAAAAGATTTGGTGTACCTTTGATGAGGAGCAGATAGATCTCAACGTCAACTCCGAGGTAACCAGGGAGTTTATTCGTGATTCGCTAAGCTTTTTGGCGCAAAAGAATGCTGCCATCATCCGCTTAGACGCCTTCGCTTATGCCATCAAGAAGCTAGGAACCAATTGCTTTTTTGTGCAACCAGAAGTATGGGAACTATTGGACTTTACCCGAGAGGTTCTGCAACCTTATAACGTGGATGTATTACCTGAAATACATGAGCACTACACCATTCAACTCGAGTTGGCTAAGCGCGGTTATTGGGTCTATGATTTTTGCTTACCTATGCTGCTCTTATATAGCCTGTATTCAGGTGACAATCGGCGCCTGTTGCACTGGCTTCAGATTTGTCCCCACAAGCAGTATACCACCCTTGACACCCATGACGGCATTGGTGTGGTGGATGTTAAGGATCTTTTGAGCGAGGATGAGATCGAGCAGACGAAAGAATACCTTTTCTCCCGGGGAGCTAATGTGAAGCCCATCTATAATACTACAGCTTACAATAATCTTGATGTTTACCAGTTAAACTGTACGTATTATTCAGCCCTAGGCAACAACGATGATGCTTATCTTTTAGCCAGGGCTATCCAGTTTTTCACCCCAGGCATTCCACAGGTTTACTATGTGGGGCTGTTAGCTGGTGAAAACGACATTCAGTTATTAGAAGAGACTAAGGTAGGAAGAAACATTAATCGTCACTATTATAGTCTGGAAGAGGCGGAAGCGGAAATGGAAAGGCCTGTCGTAAAACAGCTCTTTCAGCTAATGCGGTTCCGCAACTCTTACCCAGCCTTTGACGGACAGTTCTCGGTGGAGCGGATAGGTGACAATGGTCTGAGAATCACTTGGCAGGATGATGTTCACAAGGCGGTACTTGAGTCCAATTTAGCAACACATCACTTTGAAATTTCCTATTGGGATCCAGAAACACAGCAAGTACAGCGTCTATCACTCCAGTAATTTTTGCTAAAGGCATGTGTTAACCGGTTGACACATGTTTTGAAGTTGTGATACAATTTACATTAGCAAGACAGATGTAAATCTGTACTAAAAAAGGGGGAAAGTTTGTGAGAAGAAATCGGTTAGGTCTATGCATGTTGGCTGTCGTTTTGGTTCTTTCCATATCGTCCAGTATTGTTCTCGCTCAAGATGTTCAGATCACAATTCTCAACTCTAAGGGAGAAATCCAGACGCAACTTGAAGAAATTGCAGCTTACTACAGCAGCATCACCGATGGCGTCACCGTTGAGGTTATCGCGGCAGGTGTAGGTCAGTCTCCTTTTGAACGGGCAGTTGCTTTGTACGCTTCTGGTAACGCTCCCGCTTTGCTGATGCTTGATGCTGGAGACGTGTTGCTGTTCCAAGATCGCGCCTTAGCTCTAAACGATGAGAAGTGGGTTGCAGATGCCATTGAGGGTAGTCTAGATATGGCAACGGCTGCGGACGGAAGGATCTTGGCTTTCCCTGTCACTGTAGAAGGCTATGGGTTTATCTATAATCGTCCAGTCCTAGAAAACGCTTTAGGTGGGGAGTTTGATCCTACAACCATCAATACAGTTGATGCGTTGCGCCAATTGTTCGATACTATTGAAGCTAGTGGCAAGGGTGCGTTGGTCATTTCACCAGAAGATTGGTCACTAGGTGCCCACTTCTTTGCACTAGCCTATTCTGGCCAATCTCCAGACTTTAGCACCATTAATGAGTTCATGACAGGTCTCAAGGCTGGCACAGTAAGCTTAGCTAATAATACTGTGGCAAATGGCTTACTAGACACATTTGACTTAATGAAAAAGTATAACTATGATGGGCTCGACCCGCTAGCAAGCACCTACGATCGGGGAACCGAACTGATCGGTGAAGGCGAAGTAGGTTTCTGGTTTATGGGTAACTGGGCATGGCCCCAGATCGTTGATTTCGATACAAGTGGTGGCCAATTCGGATTCTTACCAGTGCCAATTAGTAATGATCCCAACGGCTTTGGCAATACCCAAATACCTGTAGGCGTAACAAAGTATTTCATTTTAGATGGCGAACAGAATTCTCCTGCACAGCAACAAGCAGCTAAAGATTTCTTGAACTGGTTGGTCTATGATGCTGAGGGACAAAAGCGCTTTGTTGTAGATGCGAACATCATCCCAGCATTTAGCAACATCACCATTGCTCCTAATGACCCCCTATCAGCATCACTTCTTGACTATGTGAGAGAAGGCAAGACAATGACCTTTATGTTGAATCTCCCGCCAGATCACTGGGCGCAAGTAGGAGCTTCGATGCAAAAGTATCTATCGAACTTCGTGAATAGAGATGCCTTCTTCAAAGAAGTAGAAGCTTATTGGCAAGGACTCTAAAAAAACGGAACATTAAGCAGCGGTTCATTCGCTGCTTAATGTTCTCCTATTTTCTGTATTCGTTCCCGAAGTGAGGTGTCTGTCATGGCAATGGAAAAGCGCTTTCTCGACAAACTTAAGACTTACTTGCTTTTTGCAGGGCCTACAACGTTGGTTTTTCTCACAGTAATCATCGTACCGTTTCTTTTCGGGGTCTATTTAACCTTTACAAACTGGGACGGTATAGCTAAAGCCTATACCTTTGTCCGCTTTAGTAACTATCTGACTGTGTTTAAGGATAAGACGTTTTGGAGCTCTTTCCTGTTAACCGTCAAGTATGTACTCTATACGGTGGTAATCGTCAACACTTTGGGGTTCATTTTGGCTTATGCGCTTACAGGTGATAATGTTAGGGGACAGAACCTACTCAGGACTGGCTTTTTTGTTCCTAATCTGATCGGAGGCATTATTCTAGGTCTTGTCTGGAGGTTCATTTTTTCTAATGTCCTTGTGTTTATTGGACGTACGTTAAGCATTGGTCCCTTGTCCTACTCCTGGTTGGCAAATCCAGATAAAGCATTTTGGACCTTGGTCATTGTCAGTGTGTGGCAATACTCTGGTTATATGATGATTATCTTTATTGCTGGGCTGACAAATATCCCCAATGAGCTAATTGAGGCAGCCACAATCGATGGGGCCAATGGTTTTCACAGACTAAGAACCATCGTCTTACCTCTCATGATCCCTTCGTTTATTGTTACAGTATTCCTAACCATCCAACGTGGATTTATGGTTTATGATGTGAACTTGGCACTCACTCAAGGCGGGCCCTTCAAGAGTAGCGAGTTGATTAGTATGCATGTTTACGAAAAGGCTTTTTTGGCGCAACAATACGGCGTTGGGCAGTCTCAAGCTTTCCTCTTATTTATGTTGGTGGCAGCTATCAGCCTAACGCAGGTTTATTTCACGAAAAAGTTGGAGGTTGAAGCATAATGAAGCCTCTACAGCGAATCCTTAGGTTCATCAAAAGCATTGTACTTTATGCACTGTTAGCTGCTTACTTGTCTCCTTTTTTCTTTATTTTGATCAACTCTTTTAAGAGCAGGCGAGATATCATTTCTAATCCTTTCGCCCTTCCTGAGCTGTGGTCTCTACAAAACTTTATCAACGCATTCAACAGAATGGGCTTTGTTTCAGCCTTTATGAACTCATTGGTCATTACCGTGTTCAGCGTGATCATTATCGCGGTGTTTTCTTCCATGACAGCATACTTGTTCGTCCGTACTGACTGGCGTTTCAACAAGATCATGTTCTTTGCCATGGTGGCAGCTATGTTAATCCCGTTTCAGGCGGTTATGATTCCCCTGGTGCAGATTTATGGGGGATTAAATTTGCTCAACAATCGCTGGATTTTGGTTTACATGTATCTTGGTTTTGGTTCGTCCTTTGCCGTGTTTCTCTATCATGGATTTATTAAGGGAATTCCTTTGGAACTGGAAGAAGCAGCCATGATCGATGGTTGTTCCCGCATCCAGGTTTTCTTTAGGATCGTATTTCCCTTGCTGAAATCAACAACATTAACCTTGATCATCTTGAATGTGCTTTGGATTTGGAATGACTTTCTTTTGCCTTCCTTGGTGCTCATATCACCGTCAAACCGGACATTGCCCTTGACCACCTTTTACTTCCATGGTACATACACGTCAGATTATGGTCTATTGATGGCAGCACTGATGCTCACCATATTACCGGTAATAATCTTCTATGCACTGATGCAGAAGCACATTCTGAAAGGGGTTATGGAAGGAGCTATTAAGGCTTAATACTCACAGGACTCCTGTTTGACGTCACGATTAATGGGGTGAAAACATGTTTGATGTTGTGGCCTTAGGCGAGTTACTGATTGACTTTACTCCCGCAGGTTTGTCAGAAAACGGTAATCAGCTGTTTGAATGCAATCCAGGGGGCGCTCCAGCTAATGTCTTAGCCTGCTTAGCCAACTTAGGTAAGCGAACAGCTTTTATTGGCAAAGTGGGCGACGATCAGTTTGGTCACTTTTTGGAGCGGGTGTTAAGGGAAAAGGGTATTTCCGCGGAAGGCTTGGTACTGACTAAAGAGGTAAGTACGACTCTAGCCCTTGTGCATCTGCAGCCAGATGGAGAGCGTTCTTTTAGCTTCTACAGAAATCCAGGTGCAGATACTACGTTGCAGCCTGAGGAAATAAGGGAGGCCATGTTTGATACGAGGATCTTTCACTTTGGTTCCTTATCCTTGACCCATGAACCAGCTAGAAGTGCCACCGTTACTGCTCTTGAGTTTGCCAGAGATAGAAACATACTCATATCTTATGATCCAAATCTTAGGCCCCATTTATGGCCTAACCTAGATGAAGCTCGAACTCAGATTTTAGCGGTAATGGATCGAGCTCATATCGTGAAGGTTTCCGGTGAAGAACTTGCTTTTTTAACTGGATCTGGTGATATTGAGCAGGGTAGTGAAGAGTTATTTCGGGAGTATGGGTTGAAAATGCTCCTAGTTACTCTGGGCAAGGATGGATGTTATTACAAGTTGGGCGATCTTGTTGGGCATATTCCTGGGTTTAGCGTAAATTCCATCGATGCTACCGGTGCAGGTGATGCCTTTTTAGGTGGTATTTTGTATCAGATTTTGCAGAGCGATAAAAAACTAGACCGCTGGACCGCGGAGGAAATAGCCATGGCTGTCAAGTTTGCTAACGCTATTGGTGCATTGGTTACTACACGAAAAGGTGCTATTTGCGCTATGCCGACGCTTAAAGAAGTTGAGCAATTGCTAGCATCTGCGTAGAAGTTCACTGAGAATCTACGATTTGAACCATGATCTCATTGGGGAGGCAAACGCTCATTTGGGGTGGCTTTTCCAGCCATCCAAAAACGTGAACACAAAGCTGATCCGGGCAATCGGAATGGGAAATAATAGCTTTTCCATCTTGAAGGAGTAAGGTGGTTTTGCCTACTGGACCCTCAAATTGAAAGGATTCGTTTTGACCTGTATAGAGGGGATAAACGGATTTTGCACCGGTGCCAAAAGATTCAACCTGAACATAGGCATTTGGCGTGGGTGGTTTTGCTTGCAGGTAAAAGTGGAACCCCAGTCCCGCGATGATCATTAGGCTGATAGAAATAAATAAGATGCGATCTCCTTTGAGTAGTCCTTTTCTCTTTGGATTGGGTATGTGGGATGATTGCGACATAGACCATGCTCTCCTTCTCTTATCTGTGGGCAAAGAAGCAGCTAAGACTAGCTGCTTCTTTAAGTTAATTACTTATCCAATCCGGGCCAAACAGGTGCTTTTCCTGTTGCCGCGACTTCACCGGCGATTTTCCCAAAGACCAGTGCATCCGCGACAGCATTCGAGCCAAGTCGGTTGGTTCCGTGGATACCACCAGTAACTTCACCAGCAGCGAAAAGGCCGGGGATTACTTCTCCCCAGATATCGGTTACTTTAGCCTCAGGCGTGATCGTTACGCCACCCATGGTATGGTGGACTGAGGGCCATTGAGGAATAGCATAGTAGGGACCAGCGTACATTGCTCTAGTCATTCCTGGTTCAATGGCTTTACCGAAATCTTCATCAACACCATTTTCTACAAAGGTGTTGTGACGTTCAATTGTTGCTTTGAGGGTGTTAACATTCATGTTGATGTTCTCGCCCTTAAATGGTAGCGAATTGAGTTTTTCTACCAGCTCTTCAAGGGTAGCTGCTTTGATTACCCTGTTCCGCTCCATTCCCCAGGCTAAGTCTTCCCGGGTGGTAAACAGATCGATCATTTCTTCGTTAAAGATAGCGAAGGTGGGGAATCCATTGGAGTTGAGGGCTGCCATGGAGTTTACGTCTCTCCGTTCCGCTTCGTTGACATAGCGTTCACCATTGGAGTCTACGTAAACCATACCAAATCCAGGCCCGTTACAAGGAATAACTGCTACCAGATCTAAGATTCCAGTATTGGGATCCGCGAAGGGATAGAGTTGAATATGGGACATATGGATGGTATTTGCCCCGACTTGTTGAGCCAGTTTAATGCCTTCGCCAGTTGCCCCCACGTGGTTGGTGGTGGGAACACTTGGGTCGATCCAAGGCACATGGAGTTGTCGCATCGCGATATCAGCAGAGAATCCACCGGTCGCTAGAACGACACCGTTTAAGGCACGGATATTCTTCGTTCCTTCTTTGGTCTGTACTTTGATACCGAGAACATTGCCTTTCATAGGTTCTTCACGGTAGATGTAGACCATTTTGGTGTTAAGCTGCACAGGAATGTTTTCCCGTTTGATCATCTCATATTGTGTAACTACGATGTCTACGCCACCTTGGTTTTCTGTGGTGTAGGTGCGGAACTCAGAGTGGCCACCCACTCGGGTGAGCATGTCCCTCACTTTAAGACCATTGTCTAAAAGTAAGTTGAGCATTACTGGCGAGCCGTAGACGAACTGCTCGACTAGTTTTGGATCAGGCAGGTTGTCGCCGCCAGCGATGGAGTCTTGAATATGGACTTCAGGATTACCAGGAGGTAGTCCTAGCTTTTCGTTTAAGTTAAGTTTGCTGGTGTAAGAGGCATAGATCCCGCCATTGATGATGGAGTTACCACCAACAAAGGGCATTTTTTCAATTAAGACAGTGTCTGCGCCTGCCATATGTGATGCGTAAGCGGCTGCTAAACCAGCAAATCCTCCGCCCACAACCACAACATCATAGGTTTCGTCCCACTCTGTGGGAGGGGGAATGAATCCCTTATCTTGGGCAAAAGCCCCTAGACAAGAGGAGAGCACTAGAAGGATAGTAATAAGTAAATGAGAAAACTTCTTCAATTCGACCTTCCTTTCACGTCGCCAAAAGTCGTCCTAGTTTAATGCGTCACGAATTGCATCAATAAGTGCTTCGCTAGAAATAGTTGCCCCCGACACAGTATCAACCTCAACAGATTGAGCGTCGATCATCTTTGGGATCATGACGTTGAAAGCCCGGTCTCCTAAACCCGGAGTTTCAGCATGTTCTACAACATCGATTTTACTTAACTTACCGCCTTCAATCGTGACCTGGACCTTGACGGGTGCATTAAACCCTTGGGCGGTACCTGTGAAGACTCCGTCCTTAAAGACTAGTTCCGTGGAAGCAATGCTGTCCTTCAGAACACTGTTGACAGCCGCAATCATTGCACGGCTGGAAACTGTTGCTCCAGTTACCGTTGCCACATCGATTACTTGGCGATCGATAATCTCCTGACTCACCCCAGCAAAGGCTGCATCGGAAATGATGGGAGTTTCCTCGGAACGAAGAACCTGGATATCGATGATCTGACCATTTGCAACAGTGACTTCAACTTGGATTGGACCATTGTGGCCCGAAGCTTCTCCGATATACGTACCGTCGCGATAGGAAGCTAGTACAGCAGTGCTACTCAAGAAAAGGACTGCTAGCAGTAATACCATTGATTTTTTCAGCATGTGGTTCACCTCCCTTCCTTGTTACGATAATCACATTCAGCTCTTCTTTGGTAATTCCTTCACAAAGTCAGGTAAAGAGTCGGTTAATCTATATCGCCCATCATGGACATATTGTGAAAAATAAACACAATGGGGGAACCGCCTACTTGGGATAGTAAGTTAACTAGAAAGAGGGTTTTGTTAACAAATAAGGAATACAAGGGGCGGAACACAATTTTGAGGTAATCGGAGGGATTTCTGTTGTCTGGTAAGTACAAACCAACCATGATCGCATGTTATCTAGGTCTAATCACGCAAGCTCTAAACAACAATCTAGCTCCTTTGTTTTTTATCGTCTTTCATGACAAGTTTGGACTTTCCTTCGAGATGCTCGGCCGCTTGGTCTTGCTTAATTTTGGAGTTCAAATCATTACATCTCTGGGTATGCTTCGTTTCGTAGACCGCTTGGGTTTTCGCAAAGCAGCCATGCTTGCCCATGCTGTCTGCTTCTTTGGCATGCTGGGTCTAGGTGTGTTACCCCTTCTTATAAGTAACACTTTTTTGGCCCTGAGCATCGCGGTAGTGATGGCTGGTTTTGGTGGGGGAATTATTGAAGTTGTAATCAGCCCCATTGTAGAATCGCTCCCAACCACCGAAAAGGCTGCCGCCATGAGTCTCTTACATTCCTTCTATTGCTGGGGACACATGGGAGTAGTGATTATTACGACCTTGTTTATCTGGACCTTTGGTACTGACATCTGGTATTTCTTACCTATGGCCTGGGCTCTAATCCCGCTTTACAACTTGTTCAAGTTCTCGCGAGTACCCTTACTGCCTTTGGTACCGGAAGGAAAGGGACTGTCCATTGTGGAGCTACTTCGCTTACCAGTGTATAGACTGGCATTAGTCCTTATTTTCGCCGCAGGGGCAGCGGAACTTACCATGGCCCAATGGTCTAGTCTCTTTGCGGAAGTGGCATTGGGGGTTCCCAAAGTGGTTGGTGATCTAGTTGGTCCTGCTCTCTTTGCTTTGTTTATGGCTATTGGGCGAACGATTTTTGGAGTGTGGGGCGAAAGGATCAATTTGCAGAAAGCTATCCAAGCTGGCAGTCTGCTTTCCATCTTCTGCTACGCCCTGGCAGTGTTTTCTAGTGTTCGCATCTTTGCCCTCTTGGGCGCATCGCTGTGCGGGCTCGCGGTAAGTTTGATGTGGCCAGGGACTTATAGCCTTACTTCAGCTAGGATTCCTCGGGGAGGAACTGCCATGTTTGGTTTCTTGGCTGTTTTTGGAAATCTGGGCGGTGCTATCGGACCTTGGGTTACCGGTTTTGTTTCAGATCTTAGCCAACGTTCAACCTGGATTCAAAACATCAGTACAACCTCAGGTCTAGGGCTTGAACAGGTGGGACTTAGGGCTGGTCTCTTGACTGGTATTGTGTTTCCCACGCTCATGTTTATTGGTGTGAGAGCGGCGATGCGTCAGGCGAAGCTAAATACTGCGGTAACGGCTGCGGAAACACCTTAGATAAAGATCAGTGGTTAAGAGGATTCCCTTCTTAGATCTAGAAGGTCTAAACAGACTTTGGGTAGAGGGGACGAATGAATGAGCAACAACTATTACTACCTCTTGACCAACCTCCTTTCAGAGGAAGAAAAGCGGGTTATTACAAGTATTGTCCAGCATATTGAGAACAACTCGGGTAAAGTGGGGATTCAGCAAATAGCGGACGAGAACTTCGTTTCCACAGCTTTTATTATGAAACTGTGTAAACGCCTAGGATTTGACGGATACAGTGAACTGTTTTACTACTTAGCCCTGCAAAACGCTAATCCTGTGCTCCAGGGAGATCCCCAGCGAGAAACCTTGCAGAACCTAATTGACAATTACCATGATGACGAAATTCAGAGCTTCTGTAAGCTGCTAGCCCAATTTCGGGAACAGAAGATTTTTGCTGTGGGGGCTGGCTTTGCTGACCTTGTGGCCGACTACATTGTTCAGCGCCTAGCTGTCTGTGGTTTCATGGTTTTTAACCGTGTCCACTTTTATGACCTAATGCTAATGAAGGAAGAGCGGCAGGGAGGAATGGTTCCTGTTATTGAGCCTTCCATGATTATTGCCATTTCGCAAAGTGGCGAGACGGACACGGTTTTAAATGATGTAAGAAGGGCGAAAGAGAGTGGCTTCAAGGTGCTATCGTTTTCTAGGCGCGCCGAGTCCACCTTAGCTGAGCTTTCCGATATCCTTTTTCTGGTCAATACTGCGAAACAGACCCTGATTAGCGAAGTACCCAACTCCTTTTTCGGCAAAGTGATTCTAGCCTTTGAAGAACTTCTCGGCATCTATTTGCGTTGAACGTGAGCATTAACCTGCTGCCCCAGTGGTAGCAGGTTTTTTCAATCCACTCCAGGCCACTAGCTCGGGGTAAATAATTTTACGCAAACGGAAAAAAATGCAGATTTCAATATGGTATAATCACCTCGAGGTTCCCATAAGTCCGTTGGAGGGATATAATGAGCAAAAATTTTAGAACAATCGTTTTCGATCTCGACGGCACTATCTATCAGAACACTACATTTCACAAAGACTACATACACTTCTTAGTCCAGAATACCAAATGGGCTTTATGGGAACCCGCCTTAATTGAGTTCACGGACCGGGTCTTTGCTGGACAAGCCCTCACCATGAATAGATTTTATAAAAACACCCCGCTGAATCCCCAAACACCAGAAGAATATTTTTCCGCTCTTGAACAGCATCTTTGTCCCCCTATATCCTATGATCAAGCCCTAACCCGCAATGATATCCTTTATCTTGGAGATGCCTGGGCGGTTGTCACCCTCATTGGCGATACCTTGGGTTTACTTGAAGGAGAACGGCGAGATCAGGTTTATCGTCTTACACGCAGGCACATGGAAGAGCAGGGTATGGTCGGTAACGCAACTTTAAAGCAAGCGATTCAGGCCTTGACTGACTTTTATGACGTTATCCTTTTGAGTAACTCCCATGAAGAAACCGCATTAGAGTTTTTGAGACAACTTGGCTATGAGAGACTGTTTCCCTTGATCTGTAGTAGCGCTAATAAACCTTTCGAGATGGTAACCAAACTTGAAGAAATCAATCCTCTGATCTTCGCCGAACCAGAATCGGTGCTTTCGATCGGAGATCACGCTTTTAACGATCTAATGCCCATCAAAGAGAAAGGAGGCCGTACAGTATGGCTTAACCCCTTCCCAAACATCCAGCGTGCAGAGTGCGATCTTGAACTGCACACCCTCGATGATTTGGTGGGGTATCTGAAGACATTGGTAAACCACCCAAACAGATCTTAAGAAAAGAGATGGAGGAAAAGTAAATGCGGAAGCTAAGTAAAACCCTAGTCCTTACCGCCTTAGTACTGGTGCTAACATCCCTAGGTTTCAGTGGATGTATGGAGGCGGCTCGTACCAAGATCATCTACTGGAACACCTATACCGATCATCATCAAGAAGCTTTGGAAAAGATCATTGCAGGCTTTAACGCATCCCAAGATAAGTACGAAGTGGTTTCGCAACAGCAGCCTTACAGCGAATTCGATGCCAAACTAATGCAGGCAGTTAGAATTGGTATGGGACCAGATCTTGTGAACATGTTCCCTTCGGATGCCATCAATTACATCAATGATGGATTAATGGTGGACTTGGCCCCTTACATCAATCATCCTGAGTATGGAATCCCAGGTTTTAAGGATAACATTCCAGCCGGTTCCTTCGCCGAAATCACCCAATGGGGTGGAGATACTATTTACCTATGTCCCTTAACCATTGTTGGCGAAGTTTTGTTTTACAACAAAACTCTCTTTGATAAATATGGGTTTGGAGCACCTCAGACTTGGAGCGAACTTGCTGAGGCCAGCAAAGTGATTTATGCCAACGAAGGAATTCCTGGCTTTGGGACAGATTCGGTTACGGATACTTACCAATGTTTGATTATGCAAGCTGGCAGTGGCTACATTGATGCAGCAGCTAAGACCTTGGCGATTGACGAAAACATTGCCAAAGAGAAGTTGAACTGGTTTGCAGACGGCGTCAAAGCGGGCTACTTCCGCCTGGTAGGTGAAGACTACTTCTTCTCCAATCCCTTTGGTAGTCAGGCAGTTGCTTCTTACATTGGCTCTAGCGCTGGGGTAAGCTATGTTTTAGCAGCAGTAGGAGATGCTTTTGAAGTTGGCTACGCACCTATTCCCCAAGAAGGACCTGTGCAGTACATCTCCCAATGGG
>JAAZLQ010000127.1 GCA_012799255.1 Bacillota bacterium | reverse complement strand
CCTAAAACAGAGCTTCCTTCTGGTGTATAATGACCAAAGAACACTACCCCAGAAACAACATGGGCAGTATACCGCAATAACGAACCTACTGCCATACCCATTAAGCGAACTTCCCGCAGCATCCCAAATCCAGCCACACCTAAGAGCATAAAAGGTACCGGATAATCAAGCACAACTTGGATGGGATGGACATAGTAGCCTGAAATCATCAGTTTAAGCAATCCTAATAATCCGCCGCCCAACAAACCCATTTTGCCGCCGCGCCTAAATGCCAAAATAAAAATAGGTACCATATCTAAAGATATACTTCCCCCGTAAGGCATCCTAAACAACCGCAGCTCCGATAATAGTAAGGCCGCTCCCACCAAGAGAGACGTCTCTACCATAATTTGAAGATTTTTGTTGCGCATCAAATCTACCTCCTAGAATTTTAGATTTAGATCCGCATAGCACTAATATAAAAACATGGAACCAAAGCGGCCCATGTTTCCGGCTACCGCTTCCCTTCGCTGGAATTAACCAACAGGTTCTAAGGGTTAGGATGTACCATCCACTCTCAGCCAATAAGCACCCCTAGCGGAACTAGATCTTTTGCTCTATATTTCTGCAACTCAAACGAAAAACCTTCTCAAAAAATGAAAAAGGGAAGAAGAGTGGCCGGTCACTACTATTCACTCTTCTTCCAAGGGTTACTGGGCGGACATATATGTGAAATCCATGGCTTCGCAGGCGAGCGAAGTCCTCTTTGCCCAGGGAGATGAATTTGTGGTGATTTTTGGGATCGGCCCAGCACCTCCTTTCAGACGTTTTTCCGATTCCGCCCAGTCAACTTCATAATACATTGAATTGTCTGAACTGTCAAGCACTATAATTTACTTTTGTAAGAATTTGACGCAAAAAAAGGGGGTTAGTCTCCCCCACCCCTAAACAGCACGCATTTGCTCGATATATGCCCCTGGATCCTGTGCCTTAAAAATGGCCGAACCAGCCACAAAATTATTGGCACCGGCCCGAGCTAACTCCGGAATTCTCTCAATCGTTACTCCCCCATCTACCTGAAGTTCAATGGGAAAGTCACCGATAAGCTCGCGACAGTGGCTGATCTTCTCCAACATTGCTGGAATAAACTCTTGCCCACCAAACCCTGGATTTACTGTCATAATCAGGATTAGGTCCAGATCAGCTAGTACGTACTTCAGATTATCCAATGGAGTATGTGGATTCAAAGACACCCCGGCCTTCACTCCTAACTCCCTAATCAGGCTCAATGTCCTTTGTAGATGGTTTACCGCTTCCAAGTGGACCGTAATTATCTCCGGTCTGACCCCAGCAAACGTCTCAAGGTAACGTTCGGGTTGTTCAATCATTAAATGGATATCTAAGGGTACGTCTGAACTACGGCGAACTGCTTCAATGACTGGTAATCCAAAGCTAATATTAGGAACAAAATGTCCATCCATCACATCAATATGGAGCAAATCCGCATTTCTTACTTTTTGGAGCTCTTCCTGTAAGTTGCCAAAGTCTGCTGCTAAGATAGAAGCACTAATTCGTCTCTCCATGTGAGTGACTCCTTTCTAATAACGAGGCGCCACCTCTTCTAACAATGTCAAGTAGTTGTTATAGCGCCGCTCCAAAATTTGGCCGTGGACAACTGCCTCTTTCACTGCACAGTTCGGTTCATGGCGGTGTAGACAACTGCGAAAGTGGCAGTCTTGTGCACACTTAGCAATTTCGGGGAACGCAAATTGCAGATTAGCCTCCTGATCGGGTTCTAGGGTTAGGTTAGAAAAGCCAGGTGTGTCCGCAACATACCCATGACCAAAGGAGATCAGCTCCACAGTTCGAGTGGTATGTCTACCCCTCTGGAGTTTTACACTTACTTCCCCTGTTTCCAGATTCAAATCCGGATTCAGAGCATTGAGCAATGATGACTTTCCAACCCCAGAAGGACCAGCAAGTGTGCTAATTTTGCCCTGCAATAGTTCCCTAATCTCCCCTAGTCCCTTCTTTTCGGTAGCACTCGTAACAAAGGTGGGATAAGAAATGTTTGAATAAGCTGTCCGTAGCTCTTCAGCGAGACTCGGGTTCAGATCTCCTTTATTTAGAACTATCACAATGCCAAGATTCATTAGCTCCGCCTGGACCAAAATGCGATCCAAAAGCAAATAGTTCGGCTCGGGGTTCTGTACTGCAAAAACCACCAATACCTGGTCCACGTTTGCGATGGGTGGCCGAATCAACTCACTCTTACGCGGTAAAACTGCCTCCACCACACCCGATTTCCCATCAGCACTCAAGGACACCTCTACCCGGTCGCCCACCAAAACCCTACTATCCTTTAGCCGCAGCTTGCCCCGTAAAGTGCAAGCAACACGTCCTTGACTCGTTTGTACCACATAGGTTCCGCCAACACCCTTTAAAATGATTCCCTGTTCCATAAATCACTCCTGAAAAGCCCTGTCCAAGAATTGACGACCACCAATGTAAACCTGTAATCTAGCATCTTGACCACGCCCTTGCACTGTACGCACTACCCTACTTCCACCAGGATGCGTCTCTCGATAGACTTCCCGAGCTCCAAAGTCGTCAATCACGAGAATAACGATTTCTTGACTTGGGCCAGGAGGAATATCTACCGTAACCTCTTTGTTTGTCCACAAATTCTCATGGGTCCACTGAGGTTCTTCGCGCAACTCAGTGGGAACATTAGGTGCGGAAGCAATCTGACCTTGGGAATAAACGAAATCTATGGCAAAACCTGCTTCGACTAGGGTACCCGGTGCCGGATTCTGCTCAATGACTCGACCCTCTGGATAGATGGTGCTATGTTCAGGCCAGGAGTTTCCTAGAGGAAGACCCAGTTCCCGAAGCTGTGCCTTAACAAGCTCGAAGTCCTGTCCGCGAAAATCCGGGAGTGTAAAGGATCGGGGAGCCTCTTGGCCTTTGCTGATCACGAGATCCACCGCTATACCCTTGACCACAATCCCACCGGGCTCAGGCCATTGCTCAAGTACAATGCCCGGCTCCACTTCGGGATCATAATCTTCGCTTTCTTCACCCAGAGGAAATCCAGCTTGGGTCAAAGCTAATCTAGCTTCCCGAGCCGATAAGCCGACCACTGATGGCATTTCTACTTCTTCAGGCCCCTGACTTACCCGTACTAAGATTTCCCGTTGTTGCTTTACCATTCGTCCCGCAATAGGATCCTGACTAATCACGTGGCCTGCCGGAACAACGTTATCAAACATGTACTGCTCTACTCTCAGCTTCAGATCCACGCCTCGTAGTGTCCTTTGAGCCTCAAACTCATGAAGCCCCACAATATCAGGAACACGCACATCGTCCAAAAACAGCAGTTTCGGAATCAACCTGACCATCCCAAATCCTATTATCCCTAGGATCAAAAATATATATAGGAAAATAAGTCCTTTTGATCTACGTGGCGTCTTTTTACTGGTTTCTTTCTTAGTCTTCTTTTTCTTAGCCAATCCCAAGCCCCTTTCTCCAGTTGTTACAGGTAGCGGCATCGTTTGATCCTCGTCGTCAGCACTAATACTCGAGCTATCGAACCGTCTTCCAATCCTTTGGAAAATACGCACCACTTCTTCAGCACTAGAAGGACGATCCTTAGGGTCTTTACTTAACAACTTCAACACTACATCTTCAAGTTCGCCATCTAGATCAGGAACAGAATTGCGCAATGGTTCAGGCGTTTCCTGAATCTGTTGTAAAGCAACTGAAATTGGAGAGTTTCCTTTAAAGGGAGGTCGGCCTGCGATCATTTCATACAAAACAATGCCCAGGGAATAAAGATCACTAGCTGCCTGGACGTTCACTCCCCGCGCTTGTTCGGGCGAAAAATAGTGCACCGATCCTAAGACCATGCCGGTCTGGGTGAGATTAGTGGAGGACATGGCCTGAGCGATACCAAAATCGGTCACCTTAACCCGTCCTTCTTCGGTAATTAGGATGTTATGGGGTTTTATGTCACGATGAACAATGCCATGAAAGTGAGCATGGGCCAATCCCATGGCAATTTGCTTGCCCACATCAACAATAAAACCTTGAGAGAAATGGCCTTGTTCGTGAATGAGATCATGGAGGTTCTTACCTTGTACATACTCCATCACAATAAAGTGGATATCCCCTGTTTCACCCACGTCGTAGATGTTCACAATATTGGGATGAGACAAACTAGCTGCACTACGGGCTTCTCGTCTAAACCGCTCGACAAATTGCTCGTCATCGGCAAACTGCGCTCGGAGAATTTTAACCGCGACAAGCCTACTCAGCAGGAGGTCCTTAGCACTATAAACCAAGGCCATACCTCCATCGCCCACTTTTTCTAGAATTTCATAGCGATTGGCTAGCAATTCTCCAATCATTAATCTCACCCTTTTATCTATCTTACTTGGTCTACCTGCAAAGCCCTAAGCATTAACTCTGCCCCTAAGGGAGCTGCTACTTGGCCACCTGAACCGCCATGCTCCACAATTACTGCTACCGCCACTTGCGGTAGTTGAGTTGGTGCAAAACCAATAAACCAAGCGTGATCGCTACCTTGACTGGTCTGAGCTGTTCCGGTTTTAGCTGCATAGTTTAAAGAAGTACTGAACTCAGTTTTACCCGTTCCCTCTTGGGCAGCTAACACCATCGCGTCCCTAAGATTGCTGGCGATACGTTGCGTAGTGACCTCCGCTAGGATCTGCGGTCGGGTAATCTGCCTCATTCTCAGACCACCCCTCACTTCTTGGACCAAATAGGGGCGCATCATAACTCCTCCATTGGCAATAGTGGACACTACCATTGCCATTTGTAGGGGAGTAACTAGAAGTTCACCCTGACCCAGAGCTAGCTGGGCGGCTTCATAGTCCGAATAGATATGGGCAGGGACAATCCCCTTGCTATTGCGGATCTCAAAGTCGACTTCACTTCCCAAGCCAAAACTTCGAAAATAATCAAGCAAATTATTCTTTAAGTCCACTGCTAGTTGGGCAAATACCACATTAGATGAATGGGCTAGAGCCTGATTTAGGTTAACCTCCCCAAAGGATCTTTGACCAGAATTACTGATCGTGCGATCCTGCAGCCGCAGAACTCCCTCATCATACCAAGTCTGCCCTAAGGATGCCTTTTCCTCAGTCAACGCTGCCACATATACAATTGGCTTAATTGCTGAGCCAGGTGGATAAAGACCCTGAGTGGCACGGTTCAGAAAAGGACTTCGTAGATCCTCTAAGTAATCTGGCCATTTATCTTCGAGCAGGTTACCATCAACTGCCGGAGACGAGACTAAAGCTAAAATCCGACCGGTCGCTGGCTGGAGGGCAACAATGGCACCTTTCTTTCCAGCTAAGAGTTTCTCTGCTGTCCTTTGAAGTTCTAGATCTAGTGTAGTAAAAATACTGCGCCCACTGCCCAGATCTTCGTGAAAAAGACGCTCTAGACCAGTCATACCATAGCGTTGATGAAAATAACCAGTCACATGACTTAAAGAGACTGTGGCATATTGTCTCCTATAACCATCCCCACTCGAAAGCGAGCTTGCAAGGGGTTGACCAGTTCGATCGTAAATAGTACCGCGCTTTTCGTGAAACATTAGATAGTAACGGGGATTAGCTGGATGCTTCTCAAGATCAGCACAAAGTTGCCAAAAAAACGTACTGACCAAAACCAAACCATACATAAATGCCAGAACAATAAAGGATCTACGCAATCAACTGGCACCCCCATTTCCGGTAAGGCCCGAAAGGATCCCGATCATCCAAAATTGGGCAACCAGTGAGGTGGAACCGTAGCTCATGAAGGGTAACGTCATACCCGTAAAAGGCACTAAGCGCAAGATTCCTCCTATTACTAAAAGAACCTGACCATGGAGTAATAGAGTCAACCCAAGTCCAATCATTTGCTGCTTTTTATCTTCGATGCGACCTAGAATCCTAAACGCCCAGAAAGCAAGGGCAAAATAGACTAAAATCAACGAAAACGTGCCAAAAAACCCTAGTTCTTCCCCGATAATAGCGAATAAATAGTCAGTGTGTCCTTGTGGTATTACATGGGTGTGCCCCCCGCCGAGACCCTGTCCGACAAGACCACCGGCCCGTAAAGCAAACAGACCTTGAAGAACTTGATAGCCTATGCTGTCCAAATAGTTCCAGGGCCACAACCAGGCTACCGCCCTTGCACGAAAATGGGGAAATAACTGAACAGCGAGGACAAATCCTGCAATCGCTGTCCCGAAATAAGCTAAGAGCTTGTACCAAGAAAAGTGATTCGCTAATGAAAGCCAGCAAAAGACGAAAAAGACTAAGAGGGCAGGTCCTAAGTCCCTTTGCCAAGCTAGGAGCAAGAAGAAGCACCCTAAGACACAGGTCAACTCAAACTCTGATTGCTCTCCGTGTAGGCTCTGTGCCAGGTAAAGCACGACAAATATGCGAGCGAGCTCCACCGGCTGAAAGCGTAATCCTAGCACGGTAAGCCACGCTTTAGCTCCACCTACACTCTCACCGACCAGCACGGTGATAAGCAAAAGCACCAACGCGGCAAATCCCCAAAACAAAGGTTTAACATGCTTGGTAGGCTTCAGGACAACCCCCAGTAAGAAAGCTAATCCTCCTAGCATTACACCGCCAAAGTGGCCCGTGGCGTAATTGGGATCTAGGCGAGTTAGAAAAAGCCAACCACAAAAGACTGGGATGGAGAGCAAAGGTATTGCACCTGGATCATAACCCAACCGCCTGGTGAGAAAAAATAGCACCGAAAACAGAACCCATAACACGGCGGGTTGCCACCAATTAAGTTGGCCCTGTAGCAAAAAGAGCAAGCCAGCTGCGGTCAGAAGCCAACCCGTAAACTCAAACCAAGTACGATAGAGGGGTGCCACGGATACTCCTCCTTCAATACTTTGCAAAGATGGTTCTTTTGCTAGATTTTTGCCACAATCACACTAATATTGTCAGGCCCACCACGTTCGTTGGCTAAATCTACCAACTCTTGGGCTAAATTAGGGGAGTCTACCTTGCTCTGTAAAATGGCTTGCATCTGCTCATCGTCCACCACATCTGTAAGACCATCTGTACACAACAGAACAATAGAACCTGGTTCTAAGTGCTTGGTGATCAGCTCAGGTTCGATCTCTGAAGAACCTAACACTTGCGTAAGAACATGTCGTTTAGGATGAATTCGCGCTTCTAAAGGAGTGATAGTGCCTGTTCGGAGTAACTCGCCTACCACCGAGTGATCACTTGTAACCTGTTTTAACACACCATTCGAAAGAACGTAGCAACGACTGTCCCCCACGTGTCCCACAGTTAATTCCCTCGTCCCGTCTTTTAAAGGAGGACTTAACCAAGCTAAGGTGATGGTACTACCCATCCCCTTATAGTTTTCATTTTCTCCCGCGACCTGCAGCACCTTTTCCTGTGCCTGCTGAATGGCCTCCCGAATTTCCTTTTGCGGCTCCTCGCCGGTGAAGGGAAAACACTTGATCGTCTCAATTGCGTGGGCTGCTGCAACCTCCCCAGCTAAATGCCCTCCCATGCCATCACAGACAACTAGGCAGTGGTCGTCTACCCAAAGGGCGTCCTCGTTGTTTTCACGGACCTGCCCCACATCAGTCGCTGTTTTCACATCCATGGTAAACACTCCTATTTTAGCTCTTCCAGCATCGCTCTGACGAACTGTAACACGATTCGCACCAGCCACACCGCTAAGACTGCCCTGATTAACCAGTGGATTACGGCCATGTCTATCTCTCCTCATAGTTCAAAACCGTCTGTCCAATTTGAATAGTATCACCCGATCTTAGCAGAGTCTGATGGATTTTCCTCCCGTTTACAAATGTTCCATTTTTGCTGGCATTATCCTGCAGAAGCCACCCTCCCGGTACCTGAGTAAAGCTGGCATGGACGCGACTGGCCTTGGGATCTGTTAACTTAAGATGACAGCTGGTCCCACGCCCCACCAAGAATCCATGTTGGAGGAACACCACCCCTGAATCTGTTCGTAAACAACCTTTTCTCTGCAACTGATCGCCTTTCGGATTTACGATCTCATAGCGCTTGGTAGGAGCCAGATTCGTAAAGCTATCGCTTGTATCTTCTGCCTCTTCCTTAGATTTCCCTCTTAACTCTCCCTTAACTGCCTTAATCCATCCTCTAAACCTTTGGATCAACAGTCTCACCTCTTTGATCGCTTTGGCGTAGTTGACCACAAGCAGCCTCAATATCGGTACCCCGTTCTTTCCGAACAGATACCGCAATACCACTCTTTTCCAAGACTCTCGTAAAGTCCAAGATGCGTTTAGCAGAAGGTCTTTGGGCCGGTCCCACTGGATTGATGGGAATTAGATTCACATGGCAAAGTTTCCCTTTTAAGAGATCCTTTAGTTTCTCGGCCTGTTCCACGGTATCATTAAAGCCGCTAATCAGGGCATACTCATAAGAGACACGGCGTCCTGTTCTTTCAGTATAATAATCGCAACTCGCAAGCAGTTCGTGAATGGGAAAACGCCTGTTTACAGGCATGATTTCTGAGCGACGTATATCGTCCACAGCGTGCAAGGATACTGCAAGATTCACCTGCAAATCCTCTTCTGCTAAAGCCTTAATTTGAGGAACCAAACCACAAGTTGAAATGGTAAGTCGCCTTGCTCCCAAATTTAGTCCTTGGGGGTAATTAAGGAGTCTCACACTTCTCAGTACCGAGTGATAATTGGCTAAAGGTTCACCCATCCCCATGTACACTACATTGGTGATGCTTCGCTCTTCAGCTTTTAGTCTAGCTTGAACCCACAAAACCTGGGCAACTATTTCAGCCGCCGTGAGATTACGGAGGTATCCTGAACGCCCAGTGGCACAGAAAGAGCAATTCATAGCACAGCCCACTTGAGTAGATATGCAAATCGTATCGCGTTCATACTCCGGAATTAACACTGTTTCTATAGTGGCACCATCTAGGAGCCTAAATAGGTATTTTTCAGTTCCGTCAACAGATGTTCTCGTAATAACTAGTTGCAGGGGCAAAGGCATGTCAAAAGTCTCTGTCAAGAGCTCCCTTGTAGCTTGGGGGACATTGGTCATCTCAGAAAAATCTTGCACACAATGTCTATGCAACCAAGAAAAAACCTGTCCAGAACGGAAGGTTGCTTCGTGATGCTCTTGTAACCAAAGCTCAATTTCTTCAGGGAACATCCCTACTATATGTATATCTCTCGAAATATCCATATTTAACCTCCATGCCAAGGGGTGAGATTATGAGCAAACGAGCTCAAGTCCATTTTCTAACTGCCTATGTCGAATACCTTCTAGATCAGGGTATCCGATCTGAAGAATACTATTTAGGCGATGCATCACGTTTTTTAAGGTTTCTATTGGCTAATGCCACTCCAGAGCAAATCGAAACCTACATCTGGGGTACTGACCACTCCCCCGCCTACCGTGCCCGGCTAATTAAAACCTTGCGAAAATTCTTTTGCTTTGTAGAGGAGAAGTTATCTATCGATACTCCACAAGTCTGGGAAAGACAAAAAAAACCAGATCAAGACCTGGTTAATGAATAAATTGGTCGGGGCGACACGATTTGAACGTGCGACCTCCGCGTCCCGAACGCGATGCTCTACCAAACTGAGCCACGCCCCGCAAACTTAGTATAAACCGTGGTGGAGGACTTTGTCAATGCAAAGCGAAATCTAAATCGATCATGTTCACGGAGGAGTGGTAAAGATAAATCGCTTAAGAATCGCAGTTATTGGTTGCGGTAATGTTTCAGTTGTCCACCTAGACCCCATTTCTCAATCGGAAAAGGCAGAGTTAATCGCAGTGTGTGATCTCAAACCTGAGCGGGCCCAGGCCGCGGGCGAAAAATATGGTGTCCCTTGGTTTACCAACTATCAAGCTGTATTGGATCTAGAACCAGATGTCGTTCATATCTGTACCCCCCACGACAGCCACGCGGAAATTGCCATTGCTGCAGCAAAGAAGGGCATTCATATCCTCACAGAAAAACCCATGGCAATCAGCCTGCACGATGCTGATCAAATGATTGCAGCAGCCAAAGAACGTAATGTGAAGCTTGGTGTTATCTTCCAAAATCGATACAACCCTTCCTCGCAGGCGGTCTATGAAGCAGTTCAATCAGGCAAATTGGGGAAAATCCGTGGTTGTCGGGCGTTTGTGACTTGGAAACGCACTGATGAATATTACTCTAAGAGCGATTGGAAGGGTACTTGGCATAAAGAAGGCGGAGGAGTTTTGATTGACCAAGCAATTCACACCATCGATCTAATGCAATGGATCATGGGTGAAATCGACTACTTAGAAGGCTCAATGGACAATCGCACTCATGATTCTATCGACGTGGAAGATGTCGCGGAGGCAGTTATATTCTTTAAAAGCGGTGCACTAGGCAGTCTCTATGCCTGCAATTATTACACTTATGACGCTCCGGTAATGTTAGAAGTGCATGGGGAAAAAGGCGTAGCCAGAATCGAAAAGGACGAGGCCGTAATCCGAATCCAGGGAGAAGACGAGCATATCATTACGCCAGCAGATACACCAACCTTAGGGAAATCCTATTGGGGAGTGAGTCATAAGATCCAGATTGATCAGTTTCATAGCGCAGTCTTGGGCAACACGGCAGTAGATATCTGTGGTGAAGCGGGTCGAACCGCCTTAGAAATAGTGCGAGCCATTTATTACAGTGCCAGCAATGGTAGCTGTCCGGTAGAGTTCCCCTTCCAGGAACCATTGGGTTTTACCCCTCCATCATTAACTAAACGTTAAGCTAAAAAGCATCTTACTCCCAAACGGAGAAGATGCTTTCTTAAACTACCCTACACCAACAGTTTGACTATCTTCCACTAGTTTCGCGATGATCAAGGAGTTGGTGGGCATACGTTCATCACAATACGGTTCACAAAGCTGCTTAATAAAATCCGTATTCCCGTGTTCCCACGCGGCAACGAGAGCATTGCGGATACCCGCTTCAACTCCACTAATGGTGGTATTATACTTCTTAGCCAACGCAGGATACATCTCCTTAGTTAGACCACCGGCGTAGTAACCGTTTTCCAGGCACATCAAGACCGCGTCTTTCAAATAAGAGAATCCCTTGAAATGTGGTGGAACTCCCATATTATGTAATACCCTCGTTACCCGCTGCTCCAAGCTTTCTTTTGAATCAATTGCGGCAGCATGCTCGGGGATGAGAATTTTCGAAGAATCGAATGAGAACTGTCGCAAACGCTCTGCTAAAACATCGAGCCGAAATGGTTTGACTAGGAAATAGTCGGCACCGAGGGCCATCAAGCGCCCCAGAAGATTGTCACTACTAAAGGCAGTGATTACAAACACCTTCGGTTTCTTCTTAATCTCGAGTGTCTGTAATCTTTCCATGACACCCAGCCCATCCAAATAGGGCATGGTAATGTCCAGTAACATTGCGTCAGGTTCCAATTCTTCAATTCGTGTTAGGGCCTGTTCTCCGTCGTGGGCTAACCCCACTACCTCCAGATCTTGTTGCTTGTCCAAATAATGCTGCAATACCTGACAAAGTTCAACATTATTGTCCACAATAAGGATCCGCATCTACACCCTCCACTTGATTTTTCACCCCAATGGAGTATTTGACAGTAAATGCCAAAATCCTTCACTTTTGTCAACTTGTTATTAAACTTTATATTTTCTAAAAATGGCCAGATAAAATCCGTCAACCAGATCCCGATGGGGTAAGAGCGTTTTCATCCAACTTGGTTCACCAGGTGTTTCAGGAAACCAACTGGGAAAAGAATCTGGCGAAAACTGGGGATGGTTAGCCAAAAACCACTGTGCCACATCGTGGTTTTCCCACTTGGTCAATGAACAGGTGGTATAGAGCAAAAGTCCTCCAGGGGCCACGTAGTTTGCTGCTTGACTGAGAATGCCCTTTTGGATCTCAACAAGATCCCTAATTTCCTCTTTGCTCTTGCTCCAGCGGATATCCGGGCGATGCCGCATAGTGCCAAGACCTGAACAAGGCGCATCAACCAGCACTCGTGGTGCGGGTGCCAAGCCTAAGTCTGAAGAAGCATCTCCCTGCCTGGTCTCAATGATGGAGATTCCAAGACGCTGAGCATTTTTCTCCACGGTCTCTAGACGAGTTGAACTTACATCAAAGGCCATAATTCTGCCCTGATTCTTCATTAGCTGTGCCAAGTGAGTTGCCTTCCCCCCTGGCGCACTACATAAATCATAGACCACCTGCCCCGGCTCGACTTGCAGTGCATGGGCCACCAGAGCACTGCTTTCATCTTGCACATAGTACTTTCCTTCGCTGAGCCAAGAATCAGATATTACTAGATGACCAGGGTGAACTTTTAGGATTTCTGGCACAAATCGCCCAGGGCTACAACTACAGCCGCGTTCGGTCAAATGTGCTTCAACCTCTTCTTGGGTGGTTTTTAGTGTGTTCACCCGGATATGCATTTCTGGTTGCTCATTCATAGCCTGGCAGAGAGCCAGAGTCTCTTCTAGCCCCCACCAATCCAGCCAAAGCTCTACAATCCAGCTTGGATAAGAGTACTTGAAGCTAATGTGGTCAACGGGATTGTCCTCCAAAGAGGGATAAGTAATGGTGGCACTTTCCCGTGCCACCCTCCTTAGAATACCATTTGTAAATTTTACTACACCTTCATGGCCAAAGATGCGAGCCAATCGAACTGCCTCATTTACCGCAGCGGACACTGGAATCCGATCTAAGTAAAGGATTTGGTAGAGGGCACTTCGCAAGACATTGAGGATCGATAGCTGGATCTTTGCGAGAGGGCGAGAGCTATATTTCTGTAAAATGTAGTCTAAGTTAGCTCGCATGCGAACGGTGCCGTAAACTAATTCTGTATATAGACCCTGATCCACCCTTGTTAAGTCATTGCTTCTGATCTGAGCATCTACGAGTTCCCTTAGGAACCCTCCGGTCTCCTCCAACTGATTTAAGGTTATCACTGCCAATTGGCGCGGGTTTGAGATGTTGGCCATTAGTCTCTACGTGCTCCCCTTAGGATTAATAAACGAATAAGCTGAGTCGCCGAAACTGCCACAGCAGCAACATATGTTAGGGCAGCAGCACTTAACACAGCCTTCGCCTTTGGTACTTCAGCCTGATTTAGATAGCCGCCTGTTCTTAGAGCTGCTAGAGCACGGCGGGAAGCGTTGAACTCCACAGGAAGTGTTACCAATTGGAACCCAAGGGCTGCAATGAAGAACCAAATACCAACTAACATCAGTGTATCAAAACTGAATAAAAAGCCCAGCATGAACAGGGGAAATGCCATTTGTGAGCCAATGCTGGCAACAGGGAACAAACTGGTTCGGAGACCTAACGGTGCATAATTGCGAGAGTGTTGCACCGCATGCCCCACCTCATGGGCAGCTACACCGAGTGCGGCCACACTGGTTCCATTGTAAACATCTGGAGACAAACGCACGGTTTCGGTGCGGGGATCGTAGTGATCCGTTAATTGCCCTCCAATACGCTCCACATTCACTTTATGGAGGCCATTGTCATTGAGAATTTGCCTGGCCACTTGGGCCCCTGTGAGTCCAGCATAGGAGCGTTCCTGCAAATAACGGGAAAAAGTGCTTTTCACCTTTAACTGTGCCCACATGGCGAATAACAATGCAGGAAGAACTAAGATAAACGTGGGATCATAAAACATATTCTCTCCTCCTATCGTTGTAGAAAGTCACCAATGCGCAAACGAAGACCATTGGCAAAATCACTACCTGAAATAACCTTAGAGTTTGGTCTCTGAATCTTTCGCAGATACAGAGAACCCGAGCCACAGCAAACTAAAAGCCCCTCACTGTCGACTGCCAAAATCTCACCGACTTGGCCAGATTTTTCCTGGGGATATGCTTCCCAGATCTTCACCGTTTCCCCACCAATTATGGTGTGTGCCACTGGCCACGGATTCATACCCCGAATAAGACAATCCAGTTCTTCCGCGGTCCGTTGAAAATCTACCCAACCATCTTCCTTGGTCAGTTTAAAAGCAAAAGTAGCTTCATTGTGGTTTTGGGCAGTACGGGGAGCTTGACCAGCTGCAATTAGGCGAACAGTTTCACTAAGTAGCGCTGCCCCCTTCATCATTAAACGATCATGCAAAGAACCGGCAGTATCCCTAGGCAATATGTTTTCTTCGGCCTGCAATATGATATCACCGTCATCCCAACCTGACCCCATGTACATTGTGGTGACGCCAGTAATAGTCTCACCCTCAACGATCGCCTTATTTATCGGTGCTGCACCGCGATATTTTGGCAATAATGAACTGTGCACGTTCACACAACCAAAGCGAGGCATAGCCAGAAGACGATCTGGGATTTTCTGACCGAAGGCAACAACCACAAACAGATCTGCATTATAACCCTCTAGTTCATCCATAACCTGAGGTTTGCCGATCCGCTCAGGCTGCAAGATGGGAACATTGTGCTTTAAGGCTACCTCTTTTATCGGAGAATATACATACTTTTGCCCCCGTCCGGCTCTACGATCCGGTTGGGTTACCACCGCTACCACGTCATGTTCAGCTAATAGTACTTCTAAGCTGGGCACTGCGAACTCTGGCGTGCCCATAAACAGAATTCGCATTTACTCACCCACTTCTTCCGCTTCTTCAGTCTCTGGCGTGGCCTCGCCTAACATACGGTCAAGCATCAAAACTCCATCCAAGTGATCGATCTCATGTTGGAGTGCTCTAGCAAAATAGCCTTCTGCTTTGATCCTCACCTGTTTGCCTTTTTCATTGAGACCGGTCACTTCAATCTCAGTGGCTCGCTTCACATAAACCCAGCGATCTGGAATACTGAGACATCCCTCCACATCAATGTCTTCCCCCTCTTGGTCAACCACGACTGGATTAACCAAACAAACGGGTCCTTCACCGATATCCAACACGATGATACGCTGGCCTACCCCCACTTGGGGAGCCGCCAGACCAACACCATTAGCCTCATACATGGTATCAAGCATGTCATCTATTAATTTCGTGATCTTCTTCGTAATCTTGGGTACCTCCGTTGCTTTTTGCTCTAAAACGGGATCGCCCACTTTTACAATTGGAAGTTTTGCCATGACGCTCACCTCAACTCTCTTATCAACTTCATTATAACATATTCAGAGCATGAATAACGGATCAATGTCCACGGTAACTTGCACATCCCCATGTACCGGAGAAAGCCCACGCAGGAGAGTTGACATGGGCTCGTCGCTCTTGATTATTATTTGCCACCTATAACGCCCCTGAATGCGACCAATTGGCGCGGCATGGGGACCCAGAACATCTTCTTTTCTTATACCGTTGCTAAACAAGAAACTGGCGATCATCTGCGCAGCAGCTTCCGTCTCAGATTTAGGACCACTACAGAGAATCCTAGTTAAGTGCCGGAACGGTGGATAACCCAAATTACGACGAAAGCTAATCTCCTGACGGTAGAAACCTAAGTAGTCGTGGTTTTGAGCGGTTAAGATAGAGAAATGACTTGGATCATAGGCCTGAATCACTACTCTGCCCGGATAATCTCCTCTACCGCTACGTCCCGCTACCTGGGTTAATAATTGAAAGGTACGCTCCGCTGATCGAATATCCGGAAAGTTTAGCGCTAAATCTGCACTGAGCACTCCGACCAAGGTTACCCTAGGAAAATCTAAGCCTTTAGCCACCATTTGCGTTCCAATCAGGATTTGAGCTTCACCCTTACCAAAATGCTCTAGAATCCTGGCATGAGCGCCTTTTCGTTTCGTAGTGTCCGCATCAAGGCGGACCGTTTTGAGATCAGGAAACTCCTTGTTGAGTACCTGTTCGAGTTGTTCAGTACCAACTCCGAATTGCCTTAGGTAGCGAGAAGCACACTTGGGGCAGCGATCAGGTAGTAGTTCGTGGTGAAGGCAATAGTGGCACTTCAAACGGTTGCTGCTCTTATGGTAAGTTAAAGAAACCTGGCAATTGGGACATTCCATCACCTCTCCGCACTCGCGACAAAGTACGAAGTTGGCATACCCCCGCCTATTAAGGAGAATGATACCTTGCTTGTCTGTCCCAACCAGTCGGTTTAGTTCATCTCTTAAGCGGGAACTAAACATGGTGCGGTTTCCCAGTTCGAACTCTTCACGCATGTCCACAACCTCAACCGCGGGTAAAGAGCGCTGTTCCACCCGTTCAGAGAGTTCTGCCAATCTATATGCACCTCTCAGGGCGAGGTGATAACTTTCCACTGCTGGCGTCGCAGACCCCAAGATCACTTGAGCCCCAACCAACTTGCATCGTTTTATGGCCACATCACGGGTGTGGTAGCGGATAGAACCTTCCTCTTGCTTATAAGTGCCTTCATGTTCTTCATCTAAGATAATCAAACCTAGATTTGGAACTGGGGCAAAGACTGCCGACCGAGCGCCAATCACTACATTCACTTCACCCCGGTAGATCTTACCCCATTGGTCAAAACGTTCACCTAGAGACATACCACTGTGTAAGACTGATACTCCCTGTTTAAAGCGGGTAGCAAAACGATTCAAGGTCTGGGGAGTTAACGCAATTTCTGGAACCAAGACAATGGCTTGTTTTCCTTCCTTGAGCACCTCAGCGATTACCTTAAGATAAACCTCAGTCTTACCACTTCCGGTGACCCCATGGAGCAAAACTGGGCGGCGCTCTCCTTGCAGCTCAGTCAAAACTAAATCCACTGCCGCCCTCTGCTGATCTGTTAAGGTAACTTCAGGATCGGGAACCAGAGCCCACTCCACATTGCGTTCCAATCTGGTGAGGCTTAGCGAAATTACACCTTGCCTTTCAAGGGCTTGCAAAGTGGCATAACTCGTGTTGGTTAGCGTAATTAGTTCTGATGCAAGAATCTGTCTTTTGGTCTTCAAAACATCAACAACACGGCGCTGAGCCACTGCGTTTTTCCTTAGCTCAGGATCTTCCACAAGCAAGGTGACTACTTGACCTGTTTTCGCACCAACCCTTTCTTTACCGTAACGGAAGGCAGGAGGTAACATGTACTGCAGAGCTTCCGAAAAAAGACCCACGTACTTTTGGGCCATCCAGTGGGCTAACTCCACCAGGGAGGGTAAAATGATCGGTGTGGGATCCAGAAGGTCTAGAATCTCTCGCAGTTTGTGCTCCTCGATTTCTAATTTATGTGAGAGTTCTATCACATACCCTTCTAGCTTGCGGCGCCCGAACGGAACTAATACCCGATGACCAATCTGAATCTGCCCATTCAAGTGGGGTGGCACTGCGTATTGAAAGACACGATTCACCGCCTCAGCCCGGATATCAACAATCACCCCTGCATACAGCTGTCCTTGTTCCATTTCCTTCACCTCTAAAAAAAGCCCGTGGCGTCCACCACAGGCTTCCTCTAATTAGTCTCTATGATGCTCCCAATCGATCTTTCCTGCCCTCAACTCTTCAATGGCAATAGTCACAGGTTTGGTAGAACTGCTTTCCAGGACAGGTTCAGCGCCGTCAATAAGCTGCCTTGCTCTTTGGGAGACGACCATAATCTCTGTATAACGATTACCTTTATTTGCTTGTTTCAAAAACCGAACCTCCCTTCCAGACTCCTTCTAAATGCTGCAAGTCAATGCGGCAAACCTTAGACCATTCGCTCATAATGATCTGTCTTAGTTGCTCTGCCGCCCTGCCTAAGTCATCATTTATAATGAAATAATCATAGTCTACTATATGTCTAATCTCCTCTTGAGATTTCGCTAAACGTCGTTTTATTACTTCCTCCGAATCTGACCCTCTCAGTTTCAACCGCCTGCTTAGTTCCTCGGGCGTTGGAGGCAATAAGAAGACAAATACTGCTTCAGGCATCTTTTCTCTAATTTGAGCGGCGCCCTGAATATCAATATCCATTATGACTGCGTTGCCAGCACTAATTTGCTCGTACACGAAAGCTTTCGGTGTTCCATAACGATATCCCACGAAGGTGGCTGACTCTAATAATAGATCATCTTTGAGCATTTGGTCAAATTCTTGCTCAGAACGAAAAAAATAATTGACCGCGTCAACTTCCCCTGCCCTAGGTGGCCGGGTAGTAACGCTAATCGAATACTTTAAATTGGGGACAGTGGGAAAAACAGCATTCATTACCGAGTTTTTACCTGCTCCGCTGGGGCCAGATAAAACTATCAGAAAGCCCTTTGTTTTTAACCCACCATCCCGAACGTTCTTTAGTGTTCCCTTCAATTCAGCAGCAACTCCCTATTTCTCATTAGGTTCAAGGTTATCTCTACTTGTCAATCGGTGTGCCACGGTTTCGGGTTGCACTGCTGATAAAATTATGTGATCACTATCAGCGATAATGACTGCCCTGGTGCGGCGACCATAGGTTGCATCGATGAGCATGCCACGATCCCTAGCCTCCTGCACCATGCGTTTAATTGGAGCCGACTCAGGACTAACAATAGCCACAATTCTATTTGCCGCCACGATATTTCCGAATCCAATATTGATCAGTTGTATGCCCATGTACCAAGCTCCTTACTGTTAACCTAACCGTTGAAGTAATTCTTCCTTCTGCCTCTTACCTAAACCCTGTACCCGACGGTTTTCGTTGATTCCGATCTCACGCATTACTTTTTCACTTGTTACCTTCCCCACCTGGGGCAAGGACTGCAGAAGATAGGTTACACGCATTCTGGAGATTACCTCATCATCGGTGGCCTCCAAAACTTCCTTGAGGGTAAGAGTACCTTTTTTTAGCTTTGTTCTTACTTCGGCCCTTTTACTCCTCATCTCCTGCGCTTTTTTGAGCGCCTCCAACTTCTCCTCGGGGGTCAATACTGGTAACGACATACTTGCTCACCTCCTTTGCTTAACAGACATAAGCACATTCTAAACCAATACAAGCGAGATAACACTATTCGATGTTTTGCATTTGCTCTCGAATTTTCTCCAACTCACTCTTTAGCTCCACCACAAGACCCGCAATACGTACATTATTGCCCTTAGAACCTATGGTGTTCACTTCACGGTTCATTTCCTGAATCAAAAAGTCCAGTTTGCGACCTACCGATTGGTCAGAGTGCAACGTTTCTCTAAGCTGTTGAATGTGGCTAGTTAAGCGTACCAGTTCTTCGTCAATACTGCATCGATCTGCAAATATTGCCACTTCCCCAAGAAAGCGTTCTTCTGTAAGGGTTGTCCCATTTAGTAATTCATCTAGACGCTCACGAAGGCGATTCTTATAATCAACTACTACCTGTGGCGCAATTTGAGCCACTTGATCCTTGAGATTCTCCACGAGATCTATTTTACCCTGCAAATCTTCAAAAAGCCGTCTGCCTTCTGATGCCCGCATTTCCTCAAGCCCATCTAGGGCACGATTGGTTGCCTCAAGCAAGACCCGCTGAAGATCCTCCCAGTCTAGTGGCGGTTCGTCCACTTCTAGGACGCCCGGAAGGGGCAAAACATGATCTAAAGTAATAGCCTCTTTACTCCCCAATTCGTCTTTCATTACCTTTAAAGCCTCTAGATAACCTCGCAAGAGAGGAGCATTAATCTGTACACTTCTCTCTTGATCACCAAATTCCTCCACAGATACTACTGCTTCCACCCTACCACGGGTAATTCTCTCTCCAATAGCTCGCCTCAATACCTCTTCTAACTGAGTATATTGTTTCGGTATCCGTAAAAACAAGTCTAAATAACGGTGATTAACAGATTTTACCTCTACGCGAACTGCATAGTGATCATTAGCAACCTCACCTTGTCCAAAACCAGTCATACTCTTAATCAAAGTTCTTTCCCCCAACCTAACATAGCTAATTAGTAAACTCAATTCTTGTTATGGCAAAATAATCCTTCTAGCGGTTATACTTTCAAAAAGGAAAAGTGCCTATACAAAGCCCGTTTAAACTGACGGAGACAGGTTTCCACAAAGAGGGGTAAACAGGCAAACAATAACACCAAGAGCCAATCATCTAAAGTGAGCGGCACTGTCTGAAACATATTCGCCATGAAAGGATTGTAAAGCAAGAAAACCTGAGCTGCCGCCGAAAGAGACACTGCCAAGATCAGGTAGGGGTTCCCCAGGATCCCCATTTCAAAAATAGACCGATGTTCAAAGCGACATTGAAAAGCAAAAACCAGTTGGGCCAAAACAAGTACGGTAAAGGCCATCGTTCTGCTTCTCTCCACCTCACCTGGAAAGTACCACAAACTGAAAACAAACAACAGCAATGCGGAGAGACTAATCATCACACCGGAGAACAAAATCCGTTTTAAGAGTCCTCTGGCGAATACACCCTCCTGTGGGTTGCGAGGTTTTTGAAGCATTAAATCCTTGTCCGTAGGATCGAGCCCGAGCGCAATAGCCGGTAAACCATCTGTGACCAAGTTCATCCACAAAATCTGCATGGGAACCAAAGGCAAGGGTAAGCCTAGCAACGTGGACACCAACATAGTGAGTACCTCACCGACATTACAGCCTAAAAGGTAGCGGAAAAACTTGCGAATATTATCGTAAATACCTCGTCCTTCCCGGACCGCCTTGATGATCGTTCCAAAATTGTCGTCTAACAAAACCATATCAGACGCTTCTCTTGTTACATCTGTCCCCTGGATGCCCATACTTACACCTATATGTGCTTCCTTAACTGCAGGGGCATCGTTCACCCCATCACCAGTCATAGCCACAATTTCCCCATTCTCCTGAAGCGCCCTAACAATGGAGAGCTTATGAGTGGGTGCCACTCTCGCAAAAACAGCCACTGACTTGATCTCTTCACGCTGTTGAAGCGGTGTTAAGGACTCCCATTGCGACCCAGTTAGAACTTTTGACGCTTCTGGGGTAAATAAACCGATTTTTTCAGCTATGGCTGCTGCTGTCTCCTTATGATCACCGGTCACCATGATCGTGCGAATACCACCAAGCCGGGCGGCACTTACTGCTCCCGCCACTTCTGGTCTTGGCGGATCGAGCATGCCCACAAGTCCTGTAAAGACTAAATTTTGCTCCCAGCTGTCTTTGTCCCGAGGAATGCTCCGCCCTAGATGTTTATGGGCAGTGGCAAGAACTCTCAATGCCTGCTTTGTCATTCCTTCTAGCACTTCCAGGGCTTGGCGGCGATGTTCTTGCGAGAATCTGACAATTTGAGTTCCAATCATAATATGGGTACACCTAGGCAAAATAACATCTGGTGCACCTTTAATCAGAGCGACATGCTCATTTCCTTGTTGCACAACAACAGCCATCCGCTTGCGCTCCGAACTGAAGGGTAGACTATCCTGCTCTGTATAGATGCGCTTCAGGTTGCGCTGTTCCAAACCAAAACGTTCGGCAAAGCGAAGTAGTGCCACTTCAGTAGGTTCACCAAACACACTTCCATCTTCATAGACTTCTGCCTTAGTGCAGAGGGCGCCCGTCATCGTACTGTAATACAGAGAATCGTGGTGATTAGGATTAATACTGAACTTCCTGGCATCGTTGATACTTACCTGTGAAGGTGGTGCCCACAGGGCTTGCACTTCCATCTGATTGAGAGTAAGGGTACCTGTTTTGTCTGAGCAAATTACCGTCGCACAGCCTAGGGTCTCCACCGCTGGCAGTTGGCGGATGATAGCATTCTGCTTACTCATTCTCTGAACGCCAACCGACAAAGCGATGGTTACCACGGCAGGCAAACCTTCTGGGATGGCAGCAACCGCCAAAGTAACAGCCACCATAAACATCTTAAAAACAGGCAAACCTTGCTGGACTCCCGCTCCGAAGACAACAGCCACAATGGCCAAACAAGCCATCACCAAGATTTTTCCCAACTGATCCAAACGCTTTTGAAGTGGAGTAACCACTTCGCTCTGGTCTTGGAGTAAATGGGCAATTTCGCCAATTTCTGTATCCATGCCAGTTGTAACCACTACCGCTTTTCCATAACCGCGGGTAACCAAGGTACTTTTGAATACAACATTCTTGCGATCACCAACGGGTGTTGCGGCTGAACCGAGGAAGTTTTCATCCTTGGTGACCGGCATAGACTCACCCGTCAAGTTTGATTCATCTACACTAAGCAGCTGACCCTCCAAGAGCCTTGCATCGGCGGGAACCCGATCACCAGGTTCTAATAGGATTATGTCCCCCGGGACTAACTCTGTAGCATCTATCAAGGTTTTATGCCCATCCCTTAGCACTTTGCTATGTTGTGCTGCTAGTTGACTTAACGCATCCAGTGACTTTTCTGCCCTGTATTCTTGACTAAAGCCTAAGAGGGCGTTCAAAAACACAATAGCAAAGATGGCTGTCGCATCCAAGTATTCCCCCAATAAGATGGACACAAACACTGTGCCCAAGAGGACCAATACCATGAAGTCCTGAAACTGGCTCAGAAAAATCCGCCAAGGAGACACTGGTGGTTTAGTGATCAACAAGTTTGGACCAAGGCGACTCAAACGTTCCTTAGCCTCTCTGCTAGCTAACCCTACTCGGGGATTGGAGCCCAGCTCTTTCAAGAGCTTTGCCAGGGGGGTATGATGCCAGGTCTTTTTAGCCACCATGCTCACTTCTTTCCCAGAATATTGGCACGTGCCTGGTAAAACCTTGGCACGCTCCTGTGGAATCATATTCTGGGACGCAAAAAAATAGTACGCCCCAAAATCGCGGGGCGTACCCTTAGTTATCCTTTTTAAGCTCCTCAACTCTAGCAAAGGCATGTTGTGCCTGGTCATCTAGACCTGCTGCTTGATAACTTAGTCCAAGAAATTGGAATACAGAAATGGAACGGGGTGCCTGCAGTTGAGCAAGTTCCAACGTGCTAATGGCCTCATCGTATTCTGCTAAGTAGTAAAGAGACATACCCAACCCCAAGCGGGCATCAAAGAAGTCCCCGGCATTTTCCAATGCGTTAGCAAAAGCTTCCCGCGCCTGTGGGTAATCTCCCCGTTCTAGAGCTATGTTACCTAAACCAAAATGAGCCTTGGCAAAGACTTCACCTTCTGGAGCAAACTCAATGGCCCGCTCAAAGCTCTCCTCCGCCTTGTCAAAACGGCCCATCTCAACATAGAGATCGCCAATAAGGGCATGCACCCACGCCTCTTCGGGATGGAGTGCAGAAAACTCCAGAAAATAACCGAGGGCGGTACCGGGTCTACCAAGATAGTGGTAGATTAGGCCCATCATTAACTCGGCTTCGCCAGAATCATCATCCTCGCGTGCAGCTTTATCGAACTCTTCGATAGCCATGCCAACAGGATTGATCCTAGGAAACGTCTCCTCCAAACGGACGGCGTGATAAAACAAGGACAGATAGCCATTCTCCAAGTACCGCGAGGAAGTGTTCGCCTGAACCAACACCACACCTGAAATGGCTACCATTACTAAAATTAAGGCAACTATTTTATACTTATTCATGGAACATCCAACTCCTTATCGCACTATACTTCTCTACAAAGCGGCAATAACCTGCTTGCTTGAGGGCACACAACGCAAATGATATAATCAAATGAGCGAGGTGGTATTTATGCCCTTAGACGGCTTAACAGTCAATGTACTTACAAAAGAACTCGAACGCGCCCTGAAAAATAGCAGGGTGCTAAAAATTTACCAACCTGAAGAAGCAACGATCACCCTTCAGCTGAGACTACCTGGTGAAACTCGCATTCTCCTCATCTCAGCTGATGCTGTGCACCCTCGGATCCACACGCTGGACCAACAACCGAACAATCCCTTGAACCCACCAGCTTTTTGCATGCTACTGCGTAAATACTTGGAACCGAGCCGCCTCTTGAAAATACAACAGCAAGGCTTTGACCGGATTGTCCATCTGCATTTTGAGGCAATGGACGAGTTTGGTAAGCTCACAGAGCTGGTTTTGATCTTTGAACTAATGGGAAGACAAAGCAACCTCTACCTGATCAACCAAGAGCGAGTCATTATTGATGCCCTCAAACGCTTTCCCGACAGGGGTATTGCTCCCGGAGAGAGTTACGTTGCCCCATCGGATCAAGGAAAATTGAATCCTACAGACATCACAGCGGAGCAGTTCGTGGATGAAATTCGGCTCCTACCTGCTTCAACCACCCTTTGGAGGTGGATTGCAGATTCCTTCCAAGGTTTTAGTAAAGTAGCCGCCCAAGAGGTGGTGCAAAGGGCAGGTTTTCTGCCTCAGATTACCCGTGCGGATCTTGAACCAACCGATTGGAACAACTTACAACTGGCCTTTTTCGATCTCTTAACAGAAATTGCCCAGGGAGGTACCCCAGCACATTACCCAGAAAGACGAGGCGATTTTACCGCCTATAACCTAACTGGATCAATCGCTGAAAGATTCCCGTCGGTAGACAGTCTAGTTGGCACAATCTTAAATGCCAGGCAAAGTGAAACTCAGCTAGAAACACTTAAAAGCTCCCTCCGCCGCAGATTAGATAAACATTACAAACGGATAGCCAAAAAAGAAGCGATCCATCAACTTGCACTCCAAGAAGCGGAGCACGCGGATCTCTACCGCCACCAAGGCGAGCTACTTACTGCCAATTTCCATCTCATCCCAAGTAGCGCCGACTCAATCCAAGTTCCCGATTACACTCAAGAGGGCATGCCTTTAGTGACAATCGAACTTGACCCTAGTCTTTCGCCCAGCAATAATGTAAAACGCATTTTTAAACGTTATACAAAAGCGAAGGCCCGTTCAGTGCACGCTAAAGAACAACTCGAGAAGACTGTGGTTGAACTTAATTATCTAGAAAATATCTTTCTCCAAATTGAACTTGCAGAAGACATCCAGGTTCTTAAAGAAATCGAAGCTGAACTGGAAAAGGCCGGCTATCTTAAGCCCAAAGCAAAACGAAAGTCAGCTAAAACTTCAGCCCCACTAGGACCACAGCGTTACCTTTCTTCAGATGGACTGAGTATTTTAGTTGGACGAAACAATCGTCAAAACGATGAGTTAACGTTCCGCCTAGCAGGTCCTAATCACCTCTGGCTCCATGCTAGAAATATTGCCGGAAGCCATGTGGCGATTTTAGCGGAAGGTGAAGTTCCTCACGACACTCTATTACAAGCTGCCCAGTTAGCAGCCTACTTTTCTGAACATCGCAGTTCACCAAAGGTAGCAGTGGATTACACTCTCAGAAAGCATGTGCGCAAACCAAAGGGAGCACAACCTGGTTTTGTGCACTACGACCATGCCAAAACCATTTTCGTGAATCCAACTGAATTTGAGCTGCCTCCCCAAAAGGAATAACAAGAAGCAGGCGAGTTCACCTACTAGTCCTCTACGCCTGCCCCTTGTTTTAGCTGAAGACATAGGACCTAACCGATTTTAGGACCTATATTTTCTTTAAACCTTTTCATTCTTGACCCATAAAGAAAATCCTCTTTTATAAGAAGAATTTGTCCTTTTTTCACCTTTTTTATGCCCCTTTGTTACTAACTAGTAAAGTATAACATCCTTACCTCGGGTCATAATAATAGATAGGTGATACTATAAAGGAGGACAATCTATGATGGCAGATGACAATAGGGGGGCCCTAGCTACGAAAAGTGCTGTTCGTACCTGGACAGACGAAGAAAAAGACCTCGTCTGGGAACAAACCCTCAAGGCCAAGGAGGAAAACTTGCCGCTCACCGAGGCTTTTAGACGCTGTGCCAAACTTCTCCCCCATCGTTCGGAGGCAGCTGTGGGTATGCTTTATTACAATGTACTAAGAAAAGAACGGGAGGAACCTCCACCAAAACCAAGAACCTCCACTCCCCGCCCTCACGGAGAATTCAGTGTAGACCCCAAGCTCTTGGAAGCGTTTCAGGGGTTACCGGAGTATATGCACGAGCTCAATCAAAGAATCCAATCCCTGGAGCACCGTCTACAAGATCCTGACCCACTGGCAATTCTGAAGGCACTTGCGCAACTGACCTCCGGCTACAGTAGTCAAGAGGATAAGGATGCACAAATCAAGGAACTGCAGAGGGAAAATGAAGAACTGCAAAGAGAAAATGAAAAGTTGCAGGCTGATTTGAGAAAGTTGAAAGAAGCCTATGATGATGCATTAGGAATCTATGATATGTTCACCAACATGGCCTCAATCTCCCAAATAATGAGCTTAGGGGATTTTAAACAGCAAATGAAAACCACGTTGGATAAATGGGGTAACGTACTTGATATAACCTTTGCCCGAAGCATGTAAATGGTCGGTTTGGCCCCGCCAAGCCGATTCTTTGCTGCTTCTTGCAGGTTAAAAGCTAATCCTGACAAATGATCATGGAAACAGAAAAAGGGAGTTTATTATGGCTAGAAAAGTTACGATAGCACAAGGGACTGTGCAGGAAGAAAATGCAGGTTTAGAGGCCGCAGCTTACGCCAAGGAAGTGTTGGGGATATCCAACCGTAAACTGCAAAAAGCGGTTCGCACCAAGGGTCTCCTAGTCAATGGACGACAAGTTCATAGTAAAAGCAAACTGCGCACAGGCGATCAGGTGTCAATTTTGCTACCCCTAGCTGAGCAGGTAAAAATCCAAGTAGCAGATCCAGCTAAACTAAAAATCCTGTATGAGGATCCTTGGTTATTAGGGGTAGAAAAAAGAGCCGGGTTACCTACCTATGCCCTACAAGGTGACAAGGGGCTAGCCAATCAAGTGGTGGGTTACTATCTAGCGCAAGGTCTGAAAATTACACCTAGGCCTTTGCATCGCTTGGATACCCCCACTTCAGGTGTAGTAGTTTTTGCCAAAGATGCGGAAACGCAAACGCTAATGAACAAAGCGTGGGAGCTAGGAATGGTTCGACGTTTTTACTACGCCCTCTGTGCTGGCCAGTTTGCCGAAACGAGAGAGATTAATGTCTCTTTAGGTAAGGAAGCGGTAACCAGAGTCACCCCGATTCAGGTTCACCAATCTTTTACCGAGCTTGAAGTAGAATTGATTACTGGTCGTACCCACCAGATTAGAAGACATCTGGCCATGCTGGGGCATCCGTTATTGGGTGATAAACGCTATGGCGAAAAACAAAAGAAAAACTCACGCTTGGCACTGCATGCCACTTGCGTGAGCTTTACTCATCCCCGTAATCAAGAACAGGAGTTAGAAATCCACTCTCCCATTCCTTATGAGGCTTTGACTGTATACTTCGAGTCTAACTAGCCCCTACTTCATTAAAGTCTTCTTTGTACTGTAACAAGAAAAGGTTATAATAGAGACCTTTTTGTGCCAATAGTTCTTGATGATTACCCATTTCTCGAATCTTACCCTTGTGGAGCACAATAATAGTGTCCGCATCCTGAATGGTAGACAAGCGATGGGCCACTACTAGACTAGTTCTGCCCTGCAATAGTTTGGGAAGAGCATCTTGAATTAAGACTTCTGTCTCGGTGTCAATATTTGCGGTTGCCTCATCAAGAATAAGGATGGCTGGATCGTAAGCAAGCGTTCTGGCAAAGGAAATCAGCTGTCTTTGCCCTGCAGACAACGTGGAACCACGTTCGGTCACCGGCTCTTGATACTTCTTTGGAAGCTTCTCGATAAAGTGATGCGCGTTCACGTACCTGGACACCTGTTCAATTTGCTCTGGAGTGATATGGGGATTATGCAGACTGATGTTTTCCGCGATAGTTCCTGAAAACAAGAAGACATCCTGCATCACCAGCCCCACATTGCGCCTCAGTTCTTCTGTACTTAGTTGCCTAATATCCTTGCCATCAATAAGAATTTGACCCTTTTGGATATCATAGAAGCGAGACAGCAAGTTCATTATCGTAGATTTTCCAGCCCCCGTGGCACCTACAAATGCCACAGTTTCCCCTGGCTCGACCGTAAAGGACACATCTCGCAGAACCCACTCTTCGCCCACATAAGCAAACCAGACATTCTTAAACTCGATTTTTCCCCTGACCTGACCAAGGGCTAGTGGCTCTTGCACATCTAAAATGGCAGGCTCTTCATCAAGAATAAGGAAGATACGCTCAGCTGAAGCCATGGAAGCCTGCAGGATATTATACTTCTCAGTGAGGTCATTAATGGGTCTAAAGAACATCTCTAGATAGTTGATAAACGCATAGAGCACTCCAAACTCCACGGCACCCCTGAGCAGTTGACCTCCCCCCACCCAGATTAAGAGTGCCATAGCTAACGAGTACACTAGCTCCATGGAAGGTCTAAACACTGCATAAACCTTCAGCTCACGCATACTCGCCAGAAAATAACTGTGGTTGATTTCATCGAACTCCTTGTACTTGCGTCTCTCTTGCCGAAAAATCTGTACCAGTCGCATACCAGAGATGTTTTCGGCAAAGCTAGCGTTGATTCGTGCTAACCGTACTCTAGTCTCCCGATAAGCCTCTCTGGCCTTGACACGAAACACTGCAGTTAAGGCGGCAATTAGGGGTAAAGTCGCTAACGAAACCCAAGCTAAACGAACATCGAGCCTAAACATAACCACCACAATACCTAAAATCATAAAGACATCTTTAAAAAGGTTCACCAAGACTCCTGTGTACATTTCATGAAGATTCGAAGTATCATTTGTCACCCTAGTTACCAATCTACCCACTGGGTTGCCATCGAAAAAGGCCAAAGCCATGCGTTGTAGATGGCTGAACAACTCTTGGCGAATATCAAAAATGATGCGTTGTCCTGTATACTGGAGTAAATAAACCTGAATGTAGTTCAGAACGAAACCTACACTGATCACCGCTAACAAGACCACACCAAGACGAACAACAGACTGGACATCATATTCCCTAAGCTCCCGAGCTTGCTCAGGGCTTAGTTCTAAAACCAGATCACCTGTGTTGCTCTTCAGAAACTGTCTGCCATCTTCCCTCACTAGTTCAAAGCTAAGCCCAGCCGCTGCTCCTTCTAGGCGATCTGAACTTACCAGAGAATAGCCTTGAATGGTGACCTGATTTGGCAGTTCCTCTTCCGGGCTCACTAACACATAAGTATGCTTAGAGGCCATAATATGGTCATCTATGGCGATTTTTACCAAGTAGGGCCTTGCAAGGTCAGTTGCGGCAATGAGCAATAACAGCAAGATGGAAAGTGCAATAAAGCTCCAATATGGTTTAGCGTATCTTAAGAGTCTACGCATAAGCCGACCATCGTACGCTTTTCCGAGTGTTTGTTCTTCCTGAAACTGGTCCAACCTCTTCACCTACCTTGAATGCTTATGATTTGGAGTGAACTAACCCACACTTTGGATTTGCTCCTCCAAGAGCTGTTTTTGGTAAAGCTCTTTGTATAATCCTTCTTCTGCTACCAAAGCTTCATGAGTTCCCCTCTGGGTTATTTCGCCTTCTTCTAAAACAAGAATCTGGTTGGCGCTCTTAAGTGTTGAGATGCGGTGCGACACGATCAGCACTGTCTTGCCCGGGAAAATCCGACGCAGGTTCTGTAAGATAGCTTCTTCGGTCTCAGTATCCACTGCAGAAAGGCTATCATCCATAATCAAGATTTGCGGTTCCTTAATAAGAGCTCGTGCAATAGCAATTCTCTGCTTTTGACCTCCTGACAGCGTCACTCCCCGCTCTCCCACGATCGTGTCAAATTGCTCTGGAAACTCCACAATATTATCGTAAACCCGAGCTACTTTCGAGTACTCGATCACCTTAGCCAGATCACTTCCAGTTGCTGCAAAATCTATGTTCTCGCGAATTGTGGCTGAAAACAAGAAACTATCCTGAGGAACATAACCAATGTTCTCCCGCAACACCTCTAGTGAGATCTGGTCAATGTTCACATCATCGAGCTTAATCATACCCGGCTTGGCATCATAGAGACGAAGTAGTAGGTTCAAGAGGGTTGTCTTACCAGAGCCTGTCCGACCTAAGATCCCCACTACTTGGCCAGGAAGTATTTCCGCATTGATTCCTTTGAGAATCGGTTCAGTAGATGTTGGATAAGCAAAGGTCAGATCCTTAAACTCGATCTTCCCCTTCAGACTTGTAAGGGCAGTTTCGGTTGGCTCATTAATCTCCGAGCACTGCAAGAAGATCTCATTAAGTCGATCCATAGACGCCTTACCCCGCTGGATTAAGTTCATTACCCAGCCGATGGCCATCACGGGCCAAGTGAGCATACCCAAGTAACTGTTGAAAGCTACAAAGTCACCGATTGTTACAGATCCGTTGATTACTAGAATCCCACCGTATCCTAAGAGAATGATAAAGCTTAAGGAAGCAAGGTACCCCACTAGGGGATGAAAGAGTGCTTGAATGCGTACTAAGTCCATGTTTTTCTGTACGTTCAGTTCATTTACATCGGCGAACCGCCCAATCTCAGATTTTTCGCGGGCAAATCCCTTTACTACTCTGATACTCGAGAAGTTTTCTTGAACCCGATCAGTTAAGAGCGAAAAAGCTTCTTGTACCCGGCGGAAACGGGTATGGATTACTCCCCTAAAACCGATTCCTACACCAAGCATTAGGGGCAGGGGTAACAAAGCCACCAAGGTTAACTGTAGACTAATAGTGCGTGCCATCATAAACACGATTACAGTCGTTAAAAAGAGCGCATCAACTGCGCTGACAATCCCCGGTCCCAGTGCAATCCTCACTGCTTGAATATCATTAGTGGCATGGGCCATTAAGTCTCCAGTCTTATTATGATTAAAGAACTCGGTAGAAAGTCCCTGAAGATGGTTAAACAGCATGTTCCTCAGCGTATATTCCATTTTGCGCGCAGTACCCATAATAGTAATCCGCCACCAATACCGAAACACAGCGATCGCTACGGATAAGGCAATAAAGCGCCATAAGAATCCAAAGATATCATTGCTACTAAAGTTCCTTCCAGCAACCACGTCAGTAAGGTTACCGATCATCTTAGGAATCACTAGTTGCAGAGAGTTCACGACGATTAAGGATAGCACTCCGAGGATATAGTAACGCTTATGTTCCGAAAAGAAGTCCTTAAGTATAAAAAAGCTTCTGATAGTATCCACTCCTTTACCCGAAAAGGCAACCCTGCCACTAGAGCAGGGTCGCCACCCGTTACTTTTGCTTCAAGACAACAGGTTGGTTAACACTGGCAGATTCATAGGCGGCCAGGGCCACCTCAAGGGCCTTGAGTCCATCAAAACCAGTAATGCTCGGCTCCCGATCTTCCTCAATCATTTCGATAAAATCTTTTACCAAACCGAAATCCATATCTGATCCGAAAGATCTTTCTGATACTTTGCTCCGCCGGTCATCATAAACCACGAAACTCTCTGCGAAGGCATCCAGATGAATGACTCCTTCGGTCCCCACTATCTCTAGCGTGACATTACCCCAGGTTGGGTTCGTCCTCGGTCGAGACCAGCTTGGGTCTTGTGTGACAAAAATGCCACCCTCTAACTCCATACTCAACATACCACAGTCATCGATGGGTACACCCCAAATCAGACTATCTGCTTCTGCGTAAACGGATACAAACTCCCTTTGTAGAAACCAGCGGATGAGATCAACCACATGGACAGTATGATCCATAACGGCTCCTCCCCCGGACAACTCTGGATCCACAAACCAACCCCCTGGCATCTGGCCATGATTGGTACCTCGAATGGCTAAAACCTCACCAACTGCACCTTGATCAAGCATTGCCTTCACCTTCATTACAGGGGTGGAAAATCGTACAGGAAAGGCGATCTGTAATTTCACCTTTGCCCTCTTACAGGCATTGATCATGGCTTTGGCATCTTTTAGAGTAGTGGCGATTGGCTTTTCACAAAGTACATGGCATCCGTGTTTGGCTGCCAGTTCTGTAAACTCTCTATGACGACTATTCTCGGAGCAAACAATCACGGCATCAACTTGCTTTAAGAGCGGCTCCGGCTGGGCAAAGAACGTGGTGTTCATTTGCTGGGCGCCCCGTTTGCCCCGCTCTTGATCTGGATCATAAACGCCCACAAGTTCGGCCTTAGGCAAGCGATGTAATGCCTTTGCATAACTATAGGCGTGCATATGGGCTAAACTAAGGAAACCTACTTTTACGACCATGACTATCCCCCTTATAATGTGATTACTTGGCCTGTCTGGGCGGATTCTACCGCCGCTAAAGCAACTTTAAGGGATCCAAAAGCATCTTCAACTGTAACTAACGGAGACCGATCTAATCTAATAGCCTCAACCATATCCAAAAGTTCAAGATAGTACGGATTGTCCTCAGCAGTATTGTTTGGCACACTAACTGCTGGGGCTTGATAACCCTTGTTTGTGGCTGTGAAAATAGGTTTAGTCTCCCGGCTGTCATAGCTGACTAAACCGTCTTTACCCGCTATTTCCACCGTAGTGTAGAACGCCCCTGGGTAGTTTGTCCAACTACCCTCCACATGGGCAATAACTCCATTCTTAAAACGCAAGACAATCATGGCCCACTCCATATGGGCAGAAGTTCTACCATGTGTGCTTTTTGCATATACCCGTTCTACATCGCCAAAGAGCCAGCGCAAGTAGTCAATATCATGAATTGTCAGATCTAAGATAACTCCACCACTCAAATCAAAGTCGGCAAACCAGTCGTGCCAACCTTTAGGAAAGGGGCTACCTCCCCTAAACGTACGTGCAACTGCCGGGGTTCCGATATCACCACTTTGGATACTCTCCCTGATACCAGTATAGGCGGGAGTAAAGCGAACTACGTGGCCGATACCTATTTTTTTGTCGTAGCCTTTGACCATTTTCAGAAGGCGCTGACCCTCTTTTAAGGTGCGAACCAGTGGTTTTTCACAAAAAATGTGTTTGTTGCCTTTGATGGCTTCAGTCATTATTTTCGCATGCAGATACGTCGGGGCACAAATATCTACTAGATCAACATCACTATTGCAGAGCATTTCCTCGATGTTGCTTGCCACATCAACCCCAAAATCCCTCTCTGCTTGCGCTCTACGTTCTGAGTCTGGATCAGCCACGATAACAAGTTCGGCATTTGGGATTTTTTGCAATGCCTGACTATGGATTCTACCCATTGTGCCGTAACCGACTACTCCCACTCGGATCAAGAAAATCACCTCACCTGCTGTAATCGTAATAAATATTCGGGAACTAGAAGAAAATACCTTCATTACCAGCGAAAAAGCCGGTTCTTCATCAAGACAGTAAAAAAGGAGGCGGCTTGGAGGTTCCCTGCCGCCCCCAGAAAAACTAACCTGATCCCCGGGTTAGGCCCTACCCTTGGTTACCCTTTCTTCAAGAAAGACAACCGCGTAATAAAGAATAACAGAGACCACCAAAAGCAAGAGCACGCTAGCCATCACCAATGACATGTTAAACACCTGGCCGCCATAGACAATTAAATAGCCGAGCCCGGCCTTGGAGGCTAAGAACTCACCGACAATTGTACCCACCAACGACAGACCTACATTAACCTTTAGGGCAGCGATCATGGTGGGTATACTAGCGGGAATGATCACCTTCCAAAGTACCTGCCCTTTGCTGGCACCAAAGGTGCGAACAACTTTAACCTTGTTAGGATCTACCTCTTTAAACCCAGTATGCATCATCATGATGGTGACGATAATAGAAACGGAGATAGCCATAGCGACAACTGCGGTGATCGTTGTCCCTAGCCAGACAACAAAGATTGGTCCCAAGGCAACTTTAGGCACACTGTTCAGAACCACGATATAAGGATCCATTACTTTAGAGAAGAACTCAGACCACCAGAGCACAACTGCGATCAGGATCCCAGCAGCGGTTCCTACCGTAAAGCCCAGAGCTGTCTCCCCCACCGTATAGCCCAGATGTCTCCAGAGATCTCCTTCAGTTGCCAGGCGAATAAGGGCGGTCCAGATTCTTGTTGGCTGGGAAAAGATAAAGGCGTTGATCCACCCCCGAGAAGCGGCCACTTCCCACAACCAGAACAGCCCGATCAATAGCAGAAGCTGGGCTCCCCGAACCAAAAAAGCATTCAGACGCCGCTTGCGCAAATACAGGAGATGTTCAGCTGAAATATGCTGTTCAATCATCTGCATTCAGCTCCTTCCAAATAACTGCGAAGTACTGCCTAAATCGTGGTTCTTCCCTAGTTTGCAGAGGTGTGAGCCCTTCGTCACACATGTCGATACGGTGCTGACTTCTGATTTTACCTGGTCGCGGCGTCATCACAACAACGCGATTCGCCATACTGACCGCCTCAGAAATGTCGTGGGTCACCATAATCACCGTCTTTTTTCTTTCCCGCAAGATCTTGACTACATCCTCGCCAACAGAAAGCCGACTTTGATAATCTAGGGCAGAAAACGGTTCATCTAAAAGGAGCACATCGGGTTTCGTGGCCAAAGTCCTAATTAGGGCAACTCTCTGACGCATTCCCCCACTAAGCTGCGGCGGATAATAATGTTCGAATCCCGCTAAACCATAGGCTTTAAGCATATCTTTTACTTCAGCTACCGCCTCAGGAGTTTTCTCTTTACGAATCTCCAAGCCCAAAAGGGCGTTGTCTAGAATTGTGCGCCACTCAAATAGGTAGTCTTGCTGCAACATATAACCGACCCTTTGATTGGGTCCTGCAACTTCTTCCCCATCGATTGTGACTAAGCCACGAGTAGGCTTCAACAGCCCACTAACTAGGGAGAGCAAGGTGCTCTTACCACAACCGCTTCGTCCAACAATAGCTACAAACTCTTGATCCTCGATGGCAAGATTCACATCTTGCAGTGCGACAACTTCGCCACCGATGGTATGATAGTTTAAGCCTACATTTTTTAACTCCACACGAGGCACTTTCTTACCCCCCTTTTTGAAAACGCCCCCTAAGGGGCGCTTTATTGTTCTAGTTCACCAAGGGCCGCCTCGGCGATCGTTGTATCCATGAGTATGGAAAAAGGAACAAACTCGTGAAGTTCTCCCGCTTCCATCATCACTTCTTGCAGGTGTAAGAAGTGTTCTTCAGAAATAACGGGTGTTGGTGGCCAAGCATCGATAGCTTGATAGAGTCCCATGCTTTTTACTAAGATTTCGTGATCGATTAGAGGAAAGAAGGGTGCAATGACCTCTGCAACTTCTTCTGCAGTGTGATTGTAGACCCACAACTGACCTTTATGAATGGCTTTCGTAAAGCGGATGAATAGATCTGGGTTTTCTTCAAGAACACTCTTTCTGGCATGATAAACAGTGTAGGTCATGGGACCAGCCTCTGCCCCAATTGAAGCAACGATTTTCCCCCTACCCTTAGACTCGAGTTCACTTAGGGCAGGCTCGAACTGGGCAATGTAGTCTCCCACACCTGCATCAAAGGCTCCTACCGCCGCTTCGAAAGCTAAGCTTGTGATGATTTCCACATCAACGAATGGCTCGATACCATGTTTCTTTAAAACCCATTCCAATGCCATCTGAGGTACTCCGCCAATGCGGGCACCTACTATTGTCTTACCCCGAACATTATCCCACTCGAACTCTTCCTCTGGGTCACGCGTGAGGAAGAATGATCCGTCTCTGGCGGTGAGCTGTGCAAAACCCACCAGATGATCGGTTGCGCCTTGCTGGTAAATGTACACTGTTGCCTCTGATCCAAAGAACCCAACATCGACCGAGCCAGAGATTAGGGCGGCAGCGCCTTTGTCTGCGCCCCATGCTGTGCTTAAATCAATCTCAATACCTTGTTCCTCAAAAAATCCCTTGGCAATGGCAACGTATTGAGGAGCATAAAAGACCGACCGAACCACTTCTGACAAACGGACTGTTTCTAGGTTCTGAGCAGAAGCTGTAGCACCAAGCAAAACTGCCACAATGGCAACCGCCACGATTAGAATAGCCCAACTCTTTTTTGACAAGCGAATTCCCCCCTTCATTTACCTTGTATAGTATTCTTGTGCTAGCAAGGTGTGCGGAAGAGAGCATGAAAAAAAGACCCCTTGCGGGGCCCGTGTACCAAATTACTTCACCCAGGGTCCGTGCAAGGGGTGACACGCTCGACTGCTACCTTGGGGTGGTAGAGGTCGGTATCAACTCACGCCCTGCACAAGGGGCGACCTGTGCGTGTACCAAAAAGTGGGACACGCAAAACTGTTTCAATCCACGTCCCTGCACGAGGGGCGACCTCGCATGGTTCCACTTCCTCCAAAACACCCTTTAAGTTTCAATCCACGCCCCTGCACGAGGGGCGACCAACACAGAGCCGGGGCGGGGGCGGGTGTATTAAAGTTTCAATCCACGCCCCTG